>JAUIBG010000021.1 GCA_030428165.1 Actinomycetes bacterium | reverse complement strand
CGAGGGGGAGACCCAGTCGATCCTCAACCTCAACACCCTCATCAACGACGGGCTCAGGGTCGGCATGCCGGTGCTGGGCGTGACCGCGGTGGGCAAGGAGCTCACGCGCGACTCGCGCTACCTGGGCCTCGCGACGCGCATGATCGCGGAGTTCGGCGCGCAGATGGTGAAGACCTACTACTGCGACGAGGGCTTCGACGAGGTCACCGCGGGCTGCCCGGTGCCGGTCATCATGGCCGGCGGCAAGAAGCTGCCGGTGCTCGACGCGCTCACGATGGCGTGGAAGGCGATCGACCAGGGCGCCGCCGGCGTCGACATGGGCCGCAACATCTTCCAGCGTCAGGCCCCCGCCGCCATGATCCAGGCTGTGGCATCCGTGGTGCACGGCGGCGCTTCCCCCGCCGACGCCGAGCAGATGTACCGCGACCTCTCTGGCGGCGCTCAGGACTGATGAGGAGCGAGACGGGGCATCGGCACCCGCACGAGTCGGAGCTCAGACGGCTCGTCGTCGATGTCGGCGACAGGATGTGGCTGCGAGGGATGGTGGCCGCCAATGACGGCAACATCTCCGTGCGCCTGCGTGACGGCACCATCCTGTGCACCCCGACGGGAGCATCCAAGCGGGTCCTCACCGAGGACATGCTCCCGGTCGTGACCGTGTCCGGTGACCTCGTCCGCGAGGGCACCGGGCACGGTCCATCGAGCGAAATCAAGATGCACCTGCGCATCTACGAGAGGGCGCCGTGGGTGCAGGCGGTCGTGCACGCGCACCCGCCCTACGCGACCGCGTTCGCGATCGCCGGCGAGGCGCTCAGCGGCGACATCATGACGGAGACGGCGCTGAGCCTTCCCGAGGTGCCGCTCGCCCCGTTCGCGACGCCGTCCACCGAGGAGGTGCCCGACTCGATCGAGCCCTTCATCCAGGACCATCGGGCGTGCCTGCTCGAGTTCCATGGAGCGCTCACCTGGGGCACCTCGCTCGAGGACGCCTACCTCACGATGGAGAGGATCGAGGCGCTCGCGCAGACCCGCACGGTGCTGCGCTCGCTGGGCTCCACCCGCCAGCTGGGAGAGGCGCGCGTGGCGGAGCTGCGGGGGAAGATGGCGGCGACGCCCGACCCGCTCTAGGCCGTCCTCGGTGCCGCCCAGTGCACGGAGGAACCTGCGCACGGAGAATCCCGTGCAGCAGGCGGCGACTTCTGTGAGAATCGACGTCCATGAACGCCGGGAGGGCTGGCTCGACGTTCGTCGGTCGGCGGCACGAGCGTGCCGCCGTCGCGGCGGCCGTGGAGGCCGCGCTGTCCGGGACCGGGTCCACACTGCTGATCACCGGCGAGGCCGGGATCGGCAAGACGACGCTCGCACAGGACGCCGCCGCGGTCGCGCGCGCCGCGGGGGCCAGAGTGCTCGAGGGGCGCTGCATCCCCGCCGACGGCGTGCCGTTCGACGGGATCGTGGGTGCGCTCGCGGCCCTGTCCCAGCGGGACCTCGGCGCCGTCCCCGCACCGCTCTGGCCGGACCTGTGGGCCGTCACTCCCGCCCTCGTGCAGCATCCAGGGGCTCCGATTCCCGCCGCCGGTCAGGGCCGCGTGAACGAGGCCGTCGCGTCGCTGCTCTCGGGTGCGGCCGCCGAGCGGGGCCTCGTGCTCATTGTCGAGGACGCCCACTGGGCGCCCGGATCCACGATCGCGATGCTCCAGCACCTGTCGAACCGCTTGTCGAGCGCCAGGGTCGCGATCGTCGTGACGGTCCGTCACCCCGACTACAGCCGTCCCGGCAGCGCCGGTCCTCTCATCGAGGACTGGTCCAGGTCCCCCTACGTCGTCCGGCTCGATCTGGGCGGGCTCGGCGCCGAGGACACCTCCGCGCTCGTGCGCGGCTCGACCGGAGCGGAGCCGTCGGACGACGCACTCGCGACGCTGCTCAAGCGCACCGGCGGCAATCCCCTCTACATCCGCGAGCTGCTCGCCGCGGCGAACGGGTCCCGCGCCGCCGGCGGCATCCCGGTGGGTCTGCGCGAGCTCTTCGAGCGCACTCTCGAGGGTCTGGAGCCCGGCGCGATCACGCTGCTGCGCGTGGCGGCCGCGGCGGGTGCCTCCGCCTCCGCACGGCTGGTCGTCGAGGTGACGGCGGCGTCGCCCGACTCCGTGGAGCTCGCCGTGCGCCAGGCAGTCGCCGCCGGCGTGCTCGTGGGCGGCGGTAGCGATCGGCTCGAGTTCCGCCACGCGCTGCTCGCTGAGACGGTGCTCGCCACCGCGCCGGAGCAGGATCTGCGGGACATCCACGCGGGCATCGCCGTGGCGATGGGTCTCGACCGGACGCTCGCCCGTACCGACATGGTCGCGGAGATGGCGATCCACTGGGTCGAGGCGGGTGAGGCGTCACCTGCCTTCGAGTGGTCTGTGCGCGCGGCCCGCGAGGCCCAGCAGCGTCGCGCACCAGGGGCCGCACTGGCGCATCTTGAGCATGCGGTGGCCGCGCTGCCCGATGTCGACGACGTGGGGCGCAGGGCGGGAGTGCCCGCGCATGCCGTCCTGATCGAGGCGGCGTGGGCGGCGGAGCTGTCGGGCCGCAACCGCGCGGCCGTCGAGTTCGCGCGCCAGGCGGCGACCGAGGCCCGAGGCGCAGGCGAGGATCCCGGTCCCGCCGTCCTCGAGCTCGCCGAGTTCCTGCTGCGCAGCACCGGCGAGATCGTCGCCGCGCGCGAGGTCGCGGAGGAGGCGCTCGCGCTGATACCCGACGAGCCGACGCCCGAGCGCATCCGCGCTTTGCTGGCGTCGGGCTGGCACTGGGACCTCGAGCCCCGTCGCGTGCGCGGGCTCGCCGCGGAGGCGATGGCTCTCGCCGACGCGATGGGCGCGCCGCCGCTGATGGCCCAGGCGCGGGTGCAGCTCGGCGGCGCGATGGTCACGCTGGGCGAGATCGACGAGGGCGCGGCGCTGGCCCGCGAGGGCCGCGCGATCGCCCGTGACGCGGGGATGAGCGTCCCCGCCCTCACGGCGCACATCCCCCTGGCGGCGATGCTGATCCGTGCGGGGCGCGCGGCGGAGACGCTGCAGATCGCCCGCGAAGGCCTGGAGATGCTGCGCACCGGTGGGGAGACGCTCTTCGCCCCGGTCTTTCGTGCCTATGAGCTGGCGGGCCTGTTCGCCCTGGGCAGGTGGACCGAGGCGGCCGATGTCGCGACCGAGTCCAGCGGCGACGGGGTCTACGGCGGGCTGCTGCCCGCGCTCAGCACGCGGCTGTCCGCGCTGCAGGGGGACGCGCGCGCGGCCGCGGACGCCGCCGATGCGCTGCTGGCGGTCGCGGCGGACGTGGGGCCGGCCGCTGCGGCGCCGCTTGCGTGGGCGTCGTGGGTCGCCGGCGATGCCGACGGTGCGGCGGCGGCCGTCGCTCCGGTGCTGGCGCGCGCCGAGCTGTGCCCGCCGGGAGTGGTCAACGAGTGCGTCGCGGCCGCTCTGCTGGCCTCGCGCGACGCGCGTCCGGACGGCGGTCCCGGGTCCGACGGAGGCCTCGTCGACGCCCTCGTGGAACCTGAGCCCGGCATGGTCGAGGCGCGGCTGTGGCGCGCGGTCGCACGTGCGCTCGACGCCGAGCGGGCCAGACCCGACCCGGCGCTCTGGCGCGAGGCGCTCGCCGTGATCGACGAGACCGACGGGTGGGTCCACGCGCGGGTGCTCGCCCTCGCCGGCCTGGCGCGATCCGCGGGGCCGGGCGACGTGGCCGACGCTGCGATCGAGGAGGCGTGGAAGGCGGCCGCCGCGCTCGGCTCGCCCGCGCTCACCGATCACGTGCGAGCCGCGGCGGCGCAGAGCGAGAGCGGGGTTGCGCTGGGGGACGAGGCGGCAGCCGTCGCCGACCTCCTGACTCCCCGCGAGCTCGAGGTGCTGCACCTGGTGGCCGAGGGCCTGACGAGTCGCCAGGCGGCCCGCAGGCTGGCGATCAGCGAGAAGACCGTCTCGGTCCATGTCTCGAACACCCTGCGGAAGCTGGGCGTGCAGTCCCGCACCGAGGCGGCGCTGCTCGCCCAGCGCGAGGGCCTCATCCGCTAACCCCGCCTAAGGGTTCTGCGTATGGCCACGGGCGCCCCGCCCGTGTTGGCTCGTCATGACCGGATTGTCCGGTGTGAACGAGGGGAGAGGGCATGAGACGAGCGGGAGCGGCAGTCGCGATGGCGGCGGTGATTCTGGCGGCAGGGTGTGCAGGCGTTGCAGACGCGGGGGATGAGGTGGCGTCGGAGGCGGCCTCGAGCGCGGAAGAACTGTCGACGACCAGTCCCGGCACTGAGGGGGAGGAAGCGGAGGCGGACTCCACGGAGGCGGTGGAGGGCGAGGGTGGCGACGGTCCCGGTCACGTCACGGTGGCCTTCGGGACGATGCTGCCGTTCCAGATCGACTCGTTCGCGTGCACCGACGACGCCTCACGACTCGACGGTACGCTCACGCTGAGCTCGACCGCGCCGTGGCCCATGAGCTCGACGCAGCAGGTGATGCTCGACATCGACGACCCCTCCGGCGCTGGACGCCTGTCGGGCGACGGCGTGGAGTACACCGTCACGGTGTTCGACGCCGATGCGGGGCTCGACCTGCAGCTGGTCCCCGATGCCGGCGCGACGGTCGCCGTCGACCTGCCTGCCATCGCCATCATCGGCATCGCGACCGATGTGCACTCCGGCGACACCGGAATGCTCCAGTTCGAGGGCGCCTGCGGCTCCTGAGGCTCGACACGCCGGGACCTCGATCCCATAGGCGCTGAGGCGGCTGACGCGACAGAATGGAGTCATGTCGAAAGAGGCCGGCTGGTACAAGGTCGGGGGCCGTGCGAAGTACTGGGACGGCTCCACCTGGATGGCGGGAGATTTCGACCTCGCGACGATCTCCGAGCCGCTGAGGAACGCCTCGGGCGTCAGCGGCTTCTACGAGTCCGTACGCGCGCAGTCCACGGTCGCGGACGCTTCCGCGGCCGCCCGTCCCGTCCCGTCGGGCTACTCGACCCCCGCGGCGTCCGCGAGCCGTGCCGCGGTGCCCCCGCAGCGCCAGTACCAGGGCCGTCCGGCCACCGCACCTCCGCCCCCGCCGGGACAGTCGAGCATGCTGCCCCCGCCTCCGCCGCCTCGTGGGCCCGCGTCGCCGCAGCCTCGCCAGCAGACGGGCGGCATCCCCCTCGCGACCGGCAACGTGCCTCCCGAGGTCGAGGACGTCGTGCGCAAGGTGGGGGGCGCTGGCAAGTTCCTGCGCTGGGGAGTGATCGCCTTCATCGCGATCGTCTTCGGCCCCACCATCATCGCGTTCGTCATGGACATCCTGGGATCGATCGTCGACTCCCTCGAATAGCTGCCGGCCGGGGCATCCCGGCCGGTGGTCCCCACCTCACCCACCACATCGGTCAAGGAGGATCGAGATGGATATCGCAGGCAAGGTGTTCGTCGTCACGGGAGGCGGCAACGGCATCGGTCGGGAGGTGGTGCTGAACCTTCTGCGTCGCGGGGCGAAGGTCGCCGCGCTCGACCTCTCCGAGGAGGGGCTCGCCGGCACGGCGAACCTCGCTAACGCGGGGTCGGAGCTCACGACACACGCCGTCAACGTCACCGACGTCGAGGCGGTCGAGGCGCTGCCCACGGAGATCGTCTCCGCCCACGGCCACGTCGACGGGCTCGTCAACGTCGCTGGCATCATCCAGCCGTTCGTCAAGGTGATGGACCTCGACAGGGCCGCGATGGAGCGCGTGATGAACGTCAACTTCTGGGGCGTCGTCAACACGTGCCAGGCGTTCCTGCCCGAGCTCGTGAAGCGTCCCATGGCGGCGCTCGTGAACGTCTCGTCGATGGGCGCGCTCGCACCCGTGCCGGGCCAGGCGGTCTACGGAGCCTCGAAGGCCGCCGTGTCGCTGTTCACCCAGGCGCTGTGGGCGGAGCTCGCCGGCACCCCGGTCCACGTGACGGTGATCTACCCGGGTGCCATCGGCACCGAGATCTCCAAGAACTCAGGCGTGAGCATGCCGAACATGTCCGAGGAGGACATGGCGAAGGCCGCGGCCGAGCGCAAGACCACCTCTCCGCAGGACGCCGCCGAGGTGATCGTCTCCGCGATGGAGAAGGGCAAGTTCCGCGCCACGATCGGCTCGGACGCCGCCGGCCTGGACAAGCTCTCCCGCTTCAGCCCGGAGCGCGCCACCAAGACGATCGCCAACGCCATGAAGGACCTGCTCGGGTAGTCGCGCGGCGAACTGCGACGTGCCGCGCGGGCCGATGCTGCAGCCGGCTCCGCGCGGCCCCGCCGCAAGCGGCCCACGTGCGAGACTTGTCCGCATGTCCGAAGCAGAGATCTACGCGCGCCTGCTCACGCGCATGCCGGAGCACGACATCCAGCCCAGCCTGGACCGCGTGCGCGACGCCCTCGACCTGCTCGGGAACCCGCAGGACTCGTTCCGGATGATCCACATCACCGGCACGAACGGCAAGACGTCGACCTCGCGTATGGCCGAGTCGCTCGTGCGCGCGCACGACCTGCGGACCGGACTGTTCACGTCCCCGCACCTCACCTCGGTGCGCGAGCGCATCGTGATCGACGGCGAGCCCATCTCCGAGGATGCGTTCGTGCGCGTGTGGGAGGAGATCGAGCCCATCATCGCGCTCGCCGACGAGCGCTCGAAGGAGCGCGGGGGACCGGCGCTGAGCTACTTCGAGTGCCTTGCCGTGCTCGCCTACGCTGCCTTCGCCGATGCGCCGGTGGACGTCGCCGTCGTCGAGGTCGGCATGGGCGGGGTGTGGGACGCGACCAACGTCGCCGACGGGGACGTCGCCGTGATCACCCCGATCTCGATGGACCACGCGCAGTGGCTGGGCGACACGCTCGAGGAGATCGCGACCGAGAAGGCCGGGATCATCAAGGACGGCGTGCCCGTGGTCGTCGCCGAGCAGTCCGACTCGGCGCGCGGGCCCATCGTGGCAGCTGCGGCCGAGCGCGGCGCGACCGTCCGCTGGGAGGACGAGGACATCGAGGTCATGGACCGCCAGCCCGGCGTGGGCGGACAGCTCGTGACGCTGCGCACCCCCGCGGCCACCTACGCGGACGTCTTCGTGCCGCTGCACGGCGAGTACCAGGCGCACAACGCCCTGCTCGCGCTCGCGGCCGTCGAGGCCCTGATGTCCGGCGGCGGAGAGCCGTCCGCGCTGGACGGCGGCGTGGTCGAGGCCGGCTTCGACTCGGTCATCGTGCCAGGTCGCCTGGAGACAGTGCGCACCTCGCCGGTGATCCTCGTCGACGCCGCTCACAACCCCGCCGGAGCCGATGCGCTGCTCGGCGCGCTGGAGGAGGCGTTCGCCTTCGAGCGACTCGTGGGCGTGGTCGGGGTGCTGGACGACAAGGACGCCGAGGGCATCCTCGCGGCGCTCGAGCCGGTGCTTGACCACGTGGTCGTCACGCACTCGTCGTCGCCGCGCGCGATCGACCCGGAGGAGCTCGCCGACATTGCTCGCGACGTCTACGGCGATGACAGGGTGAGCGTCGAGGAGCGGCTGCCCAACGCGATCGACGCCGCGGTGCAGGAGGCCGAGCGCGGCCACGAGCACGGCGCAGGGGTCCTGGTCGTCGGCTCGATCACCCTGATCGCCGAGGCCCGCATCCTGCTGCGCGCGGACGAGCGCCGGGTGTCGCCGGTGCCGGTCGTGCGCCCCACGGGAGGGGACGCGTGAGCGAGGAGCAGTCGCCCACAGCCGATGTGGGCACCGGTTCCGGCGAGGAGGCGCCGCAGCCGCGCCGCCAGCGCTCGGCGCTGATGATCTTCACGCAGAGCGTGCTCATCCTCGAGGCGCTCGCGACCTTCTTCGCGACGCTGGTGTTCTGGTCGCTCGCCCGCTCCGGCTGGATCGACGTCGCGGTGGGCCTGGTGTGGCCCGTGGGCCTCACGCTCATCGTCGCGTTCATCCTGGTCTCGGGGGTGCAGCAGCGGCGCTGGGGCATCTGGCTGGGCTGGGCCCTGCAGGCGCCGATGCTCGTGCTGACCGTCTGGGTGCCCGAGGCCGGCGTGGTGGGGGTCGCCTTCCTGCTCACCTGGGCGGTGGGCGTGTGGCTGGGCCGCAAGATCGACCGTGAGCGCGCCGAGCGCGACGAGGCCGTCGCGGCGGCGGAGGACTCCTGAGCATGATGACGGTCCGCGGTCTGCTGTGGCGGGAGTTCGGCTTCGCGATCGTCGCGAGCATCGGCCTCGGCATGGTGCTGTGGGGCGCCCAGCGCTCGCAGCTGATCCGCGCGATCGACAACGACGCCTCGCTGCCGTTCCACCTGTACGCGACGATCTTCGCGGGTCTGATCGCCCTGTCGGTCGGAGTGCGCCTCGCGATCTCGACGCTCAGCGCCTACCGGACCGAGCACACCGATGTGCGGGGGCTGCCCGCGTGGGCATCGTGGCTGCTGGTGGGCGCGGGGGTGGCGCTGTTCGCGTACTCGGTGCTCGTCTCCACGGCCGCGATCGTCGACGGCGCCTACGCCGACGGCCGTCCCAATGTGGGCGTGCTGATGTTCCAGCAGGCGGTCCTCACCATGGCGGGTGTGGGCGGCGTGCTGCTGCTCGCGAAGCCGCGCGCGCAGGCGGGCCCCCGGGCCTAGGCGCGCCACTAGGGTGGTGGCCATGGAACGCACCCTCATCCTCATCAAGCCCGACGGCGTGAAGCGCTCGCTCACCGGAGAGATCCTGCGCAGGATCGAGGCGAAGGGCTACACCTTCGTGGCGATCGAGCTGCGCGAGGCGTCCAGGGAGACCCTCGCCGCGCACTACGCCGAGCACGAGGGCAAGCCGTTCTACGAGCCGCTGATGGAGTTCATGTCCTCCGGTCCGGTGCTCGCCGCTGTCGCCGAGGGGCAGCGCGTCATCGAGGGCTTCCGCTCGCTTGCCGGCACGACTGAGCCCACGCTCGCGGCGCCTGGCACCATCCGCGGCGACCTGGGCCGCGACTGGGGCGCCAAGGTGATGCAGAACCTGGTGCACGGCTCGGACAGCCCGGAGTCCGCGGAGCGCGAGATCGGGATCTGGTTCCCGGCTCTCTAGCCCGCAGATCAGAGAAGTTCGCGGGGTCGCTCGGCGCTAGTCGGCGACGGGCAGCCCGAGCCCGCGCGCAGCGTCCGCGAGCCGCTCAGTCATGACTCCGCTCGTCGTCAGCGCGTACGTGTTGGTGAGATGCGCGGCGTCGCGGTAGACGACGACGTTGCCGATGACCGGAGCGCACAGCGCCTGCGGGCACAGCACATCCGAGACGCTCACGACTGCCGGAGTGCCCGCGATCTGCGCCGCCTCCACCTGGCCGGGCGCGGCACTGTCCGCGATCGCCTGGTCCCTGTCGAAGGCGCACTGCAGAGCGTCGTCCTGGTGTTCCGCGAGGCACGTGCCCGCGTCATAGCCGCGCGGCGGGCGCGGATTGTCCTCGACGACGATGACCGCGATTCCCGCGTCGTCAAGGCTCTTCCAGCGCTCGACCAGCCCGAGCACGCCGTCGTCGCCTCGCTCGGACGTCTCGTCGTGGTGCTCGGGGAGCAGGCCCGTGACGGAGCCCTGGGTCGTGATGACGGCCGCGGGCGGGTCGTTCAGCAGTTCATCCGCGAGCAGTCCGTTCCATTCGAGGCAGGGTTCCCACACCGCTCCGTCGCGGACCCTGGCCGCCTCGGAGAATGGGCACGCGTTCTTGGAGTACATCGTGATGCGCCAGCCGTTGACGCGGCCAGCAGTGTCGAGGACGTCGTACCACTGCGCCAACTTCGAATCGCCGACGGCGGCGACCTCGACATCGGACTCGAGGTCGCCCATCACGCAGGGCTTCAGGTCGATCTCCAGCGGGCCGTTGGTGCATTCCGCCGAGGAGTAGGACGGGATGTCTCGGCTCACTACGGCGAGGTCCTGCCAGATCACGGGATAGGCGTCGAGCGCGCGGCCGGCCATTCCGGTGTCCGGCGTGGTGCCCAGCACCACTGCGCCGAGCGGGCCGTCCGCTGAGGACGCTTCCCTGTCTCCGGCCTCGGACCCCGGGGTGGCGACCGCAGGGCTGAGGGCGACGAGGAAGCCCGCGCTGGTGGCCACGAGGGCGCAGGCGGCGCCGACCGCAAGAGGGGTGAGCGCGTCCCTCGACAGGCGCGGGGCAAAGCGCACCGGGTCCTCGATGAAGCGCTTGCTCAGCCACGCCAGCAGCAGCGCGAGTGCCGACGCGATCACCATGTAGCGCACGCGATCGAGCCCGAGTCCGTCGCGCGCGATCGTGAACAGCGGCCAGTGCCACAGGTAGAGGGAGTAGGACAGGCCGCCGATCCAGACCATCGGCTTCAGCGAGAGGATCCGAGCGGTGACGTTGCTCCCGAGTCCCGCCACGATGACCGCCGCGGCGCCGAGCACCGGCAGGAGCGTCGACACGCCGGGCCACCCGACGGCCTCCTCGAGCGTGGCCGCTCCCCAAGCGATGGCGACGATTCCTGCAGCCCCCATGACGTTCCTGACGCCGCGTGGCACGCGTTCGAGCAACGGCACCGCGACGGCGGCGAGACCTCCGGCCGCCAGCTCCCAGAGTCGGGTCGTCGTGACGAAGTAGCCGCTCGGGTCCTGGATCGAGCCCAGGTGCAGCGCCCAGGCGAACGACGGCACAGCGATGAGGGTGAGCCCGACGGCGAGCGCCGGGCGAAGCCGCATCTTCGTGCGTCGGATCACCCACAGGCAGATCAAGATCACGAGCGGCCAGATGAGGTAGAACTGCTCTTCGACCGCGAGCGACCAGAAGTGCAGCACCGGCGACGCGCCCATGTCTTGCGCCGCATAGTCGACCGATCTCGCGGCGAACACCCAGTTGACGACCGAGACCGACGCGGCGGCGATGTCCTGGCCGAACGCCCGGAGCTCCGAGGTCGGCAGGAACCAGGCGGTGAGGCCCGCGGTGGCGACGAGCACCACCGTGGCGGCGGGTAGCAGTCGTCGGGCGCGCCGCGCGTAGAACCGCGACAGGGAGATCGTGCCGGAGCGCTCGGCCTCGCGGATGAGCAGGCCCGTGATCAGGAATCCTGAGATCACGAAGAAGACGTCGACCCCGATAAAGCCACCCGGGAGCTGCGGGACACCGGCGTGGTAGATGAGCACGAGCAGGACGGCGACGGCCCGCAGACCCTCAATGTCCCCTCGCATCCGGCTGGCGCCGGGGGCGGAGGCGGGTTCAGGCATGGGGGGAATCCTAACTGCGTCGCGGGAATCGCTTCTCGTCAGCGCGTTCGCGAAACGAGAGGAATGCACGGTCGCGACAAGCAAATACTGGATTGTGACCAGTATGTGAAAACCGGGACAAAAGTCCCAATACCCCGCTAGGGCTCACGCGACACCTGACGTGAGGGGCTGGGGAGCACCAATGGCGGCACGCGGCGCGATGCGCAAGTTCGAGGACGCGATGGAGCACGTGATCTTCGGATCGCGCTGGATCATGGCCCCGATCTACCTCGCGCTCGCCGTCGCCCTCGCGCTCGTCGCGCTGATGTTCTTCCGCGAGCTGTGGCACATCATCGACGAGCTGCTGCTGCACGACTACCCGCTCGAGGAGGCCAAGGTCGCGCTCACTCTGGGCGTGCTGGGCCTGCTCGGTCTCGCCCTCATCGGCAACCTGGTGCTGATCGTCATCGTCGCCGGCTACGAGAACTTCGTCTCGAAGATCGGCGTGGCCACCGAGTCGGAGGGCCGCCCGCACTGGATGGGCACCATCGACTTCTCGGGCCTGAAGATCAAGCTGGTCGGCTCGCTCGTGGCCATCTCCGTGATCGAGCTGCTGCAGGACTTCATCGAGTTCCCCGACCGCCAGGACTACGAGGGGCTGGCCTGGCGCATCGGCCTCCATGTCACCTTCCTGTTCTCCGGAGTGATGTTCGCGTGGATGGACCTGCTGTCCGACAAGCGCAAGAAGCTCCTGCACGACCTCCACGGCGACGAGGTCGACCCCGAGGCGCCTGCCGCCGTCACGGTGACGGGGGAGATCCCTCACGCCACGGGCGAGGTGCCCGGCGTCACCCAGGAGATCGCCAAGCCCTGAGACTCGCGGGCCGCAGGCGGTGCGCGGGACCGGCACCTGCATCGGCCCCCGCAGAGCCTCCCAGGACAGGCACCCGACGTTCACTAGGCTGACCCCGTGCATCTCAAGACGCTGACCCTGCGCGGCTTCAAGTCGTTTGCGTCGGCGACCTCCCTCGAGTTCGAGCCTGGCATCACCTGCGTGGTGGGTCCGAACGGCTCCGGCAAGTCCAACGTCGTGGACGCGCTCGCGTGGGTGATGGGCGAGCAGGGCGCCAAGACCCTGCGCGGCGGCAAGATGGACGACGTCATTTTCGCCGGCACCTCAGGCCGCGCCCCGCTGGGCCGCGCCGAGGTCTCGCTCACGATCGACAACACCGACGGCGCCCTGCCGATCGAGTACACCGAGGTGACGATCTCGCGCACGCTGTTCCGCTCCGGCGGCTCGGAGTACGCGATCAACGGCAACTCGTGCCGACTGCTCGACATCCAGGAGCTGCTGTCCGACTCGGGCCTGGGCCGCGAGATGCACGTGATCGTGGGCCAGGGCCAGCTCGACGCGGTGCTCTCCGCGACCCCCGAGGACCGCAGGCACTTCATCGAGGAGGCCGCCGGCATCCTCAAGCACCGCAGGCGCAAGGAGAAGGCGCTCCGCAAGCTCGACTCGATGCAGGGCAACCTCACGCGCGTGAGCGACCTCATCGCCGAGATCCGCAGGCAGCTCGGCCCGCTGGGCCGTCAGGCCGAGGTGGCGAGGCGCGCCCAGACGATCCAGGTGGACGTCCGCGACGCGTCAGCCAGGCTGCTCGCCGACGACATCGCCCAGCAGCAGGCGCAGATGTCCAAGGAGCAGGCTGACGAGAGCGCGCTGGTCGAGCGCCGCGAGCAGGTCGAGACGGCACTGGCCGCGCAGCGCGACCTGCTGGCCTCCCTGGAGCGCGATGCGGCTGCCGCGACGCCGGAGCTGACCGCCGCGAACGACACGTACTACCGCCTGAGCGCGATCCGCGAGCGCCTCACCGGGCTGGCGACGATGGCCGACGAGCGCATCAGGATGCTCGGCACCCAGGCCGACGTCACCCCGCCCACCGACCTGGTGGACCTCGACGAGCAGGTCGAGCGCGCGAAGGCCGCGAGGGCGGAGCTCGAGGCCGAGGTGGCCGATGCCGCGGTCGCCCTCGAGGCCGCCGAGGCGAACCGCCACGAGGTCGAGGCCACCGCCGAGCGCTCCGAGCGCCACCTCGCCAACCTGCTGCGCAGCGCCGCCGACCGCCGCGAGGGCGTCGCCCGGCTGGCCGGCCAGGTCGCCGCGAAGCGCTCCAGGGTCGAGTCCACGGAGTCCGAGATCGGGCGCCTGCGGGACGGCCTCGACGACGCGCACCGCCGCGAGCGCGAGGCGCGCACCGAGTTCGAGCGGCTCGAAGCTGAGGCAGGTGACGGCGAGGTCGACCTCGGCGAGATCCTCGAGGGCGCCACCTCCGACTGGGACGCCGCCAAGGCCGACCTCGAGCACGCGCGCGCCGAGCTCACCGCTGCCGAGAAGGACCACGCCACCTGGGCCGCCAGGATCGAGGCGCTCGACCTGTCCCTCACGCGCAAGGACGGCGCAGGCGAGCTGCTCGCCTCGGGCCAGCGCTCGGTCCGCGGGTCCGTCGCCGCGCTGGTCGAGGTCGACGCCGACAACGCGGATGCCGTCGCGGCGGCGCTCGGCCCGCTGGCCGATGCGGTGGCCGTCGACTCCGTCGACGACGCCGTCGACGCGATCCGCTGGCTGCGCGACGAGGACGCCGGCAGGGCGCGCTTCGTGGTCGCCGACCCGTCCGCGACCGTCACCAATCCCTCAGGCGACCTGCCCTCGGGCGCGCGCTGGGCCTCGGACCTGATCCTCGGAGCCGATGCGCTCGCCGCCACGGTGCGCGCGTTCGTCTCTGGCGTCGCCGTGGTCGACGACCTGGCCTCCGCCCGTGCGCTGGTGCAGTCGCGGGCCGATGTCGTGGCCGTGACCGCCCGCGGCGACGTCCTGGGATCGCGCAGCGCCTCGGGAGGCGCGGGCGACGCGCCGAGCATCCTCCACGTGCAGGCGGCGCGTGATGAGGCCGGGCGCAACGCCGCGCAGGCGGCCGAGGCCGTCGAGCGCACCACCGCGATGGTCTCGACCGCGACGGAGCGCGAGAGCGAGGCCAAGGCCGTCCACGACGAGGTCACGGCCAGGGTCAAGGCGTCGGACGAGCGGATGGCCGCAGCCGCGCAGCGCCTGGGCCACCTCAACGCCTCGGCCAGGGCCGCGCAGGCCGACGCCGAGCGCATCGAGCTGCAGGTCGACGACGCGATGTCGCGCCTGTCCGCCGACCAGCAGGCGCTCGAGGACCTCGTCGAGCGACTGGACGCCGCCGAGACCGCGCCCGAGCAGGCCGAGTCCGATTCGGCCGAGGCCCAGCAGGCCAGGGACTCCGACGCCCAGGCGGCCGTCGCGGCTCGCGCCAGGGAGACCGAGGCGCGCCTCGCCCTGCGCACCGCCGAGGAGCGGGGGAGGGCGCTGGCGGCGAGGGCGGAGTCCCTTGAGCGCGCCGCGGCGGCCGAGCGTGACGCCAGGGCCCGTGCCAAGGAGGCGGCCGAGCGGCGCGAGCGCCAGTCGGCGATCGCGCGCGAGGTCGTCGAGGGCGCCAGGTGGGCGATCGACGGGATCGCCCACGCAGTCGAGCGCGCCGACGACGCCAGGGCCGAGGTCGAGGCCGCCAGGGCGGAGCGCTCGACGAGGCTCAGCCACGTGCGGCGCGCGATCGACGAGTACGCCGAGCAGCTGCGCCAGCTCACCGACACCGCCCACCGCGAGGAGCTCGCGAGGGCGCAGATCGCGATGCGCCTCGAGCAGCTCGAGCAGCGCGCGGTGGACGAGCTGGCGATGACGGCCGAGCAGCTGGTCGAGGGCTTCGGCCCGCACCTGCCGGTCCCGGGCCTCGACGAGGACGGCGAGCCGGTCGAGACTCCGTACGTCCGGTCGGTGCAGGAGAAGCGCCTGCGGATCGCCAAGCGCGAGATGGGGCAGCTGGGCGCGGTGAACCCGCTCGCCCTGGAGGAGTTCGCGGCCCTCGAGGAGCGCCACAAGTTCCTCTCGGACCAGCTCGAGGACATCAAGAAGTCGCGCCTGGACCTGCTCGAGATCGTCAAGGAGATCGACGAGCGCGTCGAGACCGTGTTCGCCGAGGCGTTCGCGGATACCGCGCGCGCGTTCGACGAGGTCTTCCCGCGGCTGTTCCCCGGCGGCACCGGCAAGCTCGTGCTGTCGGACCCGAAGGACATGCTGAACACCGGTATCGAGATCGAGGCCAGCCCGGCCGGCAAGAAGGTCAAGCGACTCTCGCTGCTGTCCGGCGGCGAGCGCTCGCTCACCGCGGTTGCGATGCTCGTGTCGATCTTCAAGGCGCGGCCCAGCCCGTTCTACGTGATGGACGAGGTCGAGGCCGCGCTGGACGACACCAACCTCGGGCGCCTGCTGGAGATCTTCCGCGAGCTCCAGGAGGACAGCCAGCTCATCGTGGTGACGCACCAGAAGCGCACCATGGAGGTGGCCGATGCGCTGTACGGCATCACGATGCGCGGCGACGGCGTGACGACGGTCATCTCGCAGCGCCTCGGCGATCACGCGTAGCCGTTTCGTCGGCTCGCAGCTCTCACGACGCTCTCCGCTGCCGTTGCGCGCCTCACTCGGCCCGCGCGACTCCTGCCGCCCGCCGACGACGACGACGAGTGAGTTCGCTCACGTGCCAGGACATTTGGAATAGATCGGACCCAACCGAACTTCATTGAACAGCGTTATGCACTCGTGACCAGATCCGGCCACAAGCCGCGTCATGGACCCGGGGGACACGCGTCTCTGACACGGGGAGTAGAGAGGGAGAACCATGATCTTCGAGTCCGTCGTCGACACCATCGTCGCCGCCGTCGTGATGTCCGCAGCTGTCGTGCTGGCCGCCTCGCTGGCGCAGGGCCGCGGGATGTTCATCGCGCGCAGCCTGTTCTCGGGCGCGATCCGCCTGACCGACCGCGACGCCGCGCGTCGGGGCATCCACGCCGAGGTGCCTCGCGACACCGAGTGGGCACTGGTGGGGGATGTCATGGAGGACACCGGCACCGCCGGCATCTCCTTCGTCACGGCCCAGCAGGCCTCGCTTCCGGCGGAGCGCCCCGAGCTCGCCGCCTAGGTTGCTCCCGGCCGCGGTGCCGGACGCGCCGCGCGCCGGGGCCGTGGCCCCCGTCGCCTGGCCCCCGTCGCACCCCGCCGCAGTCTGAGAGGATTGCGGCGTGGATGTGACATGGATTCCCGGTGACGCCGATGCCCTCGTTCTCGCCATCGCGGCGCTCGTCGCGATCGCCGGTGGAGGGGGCGGCTGGTACGCCGCGTCCCGCCGCGGCCGTGGCTCCAGTGAGCCGTCGGTCCGCGAGGGCGCCGATGCAGGCACCGGCCGCAGTGCGACGGCGACCACGTCGCCGACCGCGCCCGCGGCGCCCGGTGCTCGCCTCGACCGTCTGTCGTCCCGCCTCGGCGGAGGATTCGGTGCGCGGCTGCTCGCGCTCGTGGGCCGCGGCGACGGCACCGACTGGGACGGCCTCGAGGAGGCGTTGCTCGCCTCCGACGTCGGCACCGCGGCGACCGACGAGATCCTCGAGGCGCTGAAGTCGCGTCTGAGGGCGTCGTCCGACTCCGATCCCCGCGAGGCGCTTCGCGAGGTGCTGCTCGAGATCGTCGACGTGCCGCACCCGCCGATGAACCTCGGCGAGCCGGGGGAGGGCGAAGCCGCGCCCATGGTGGTCGTGGGTGTCAACGGCGTCGGCAAGACCACCACGATCGGCAAGCTCGCGAGGCTGCTCACGGCGCAGGGCTACTCGCTGACGCTGGGCGCAGCCGACACCTTCCGCGCCGCCGCGGCCGACCAGCTCGAGACGTGGGGCAGCCGCATCGGCGTCGAGACCGTGCGCTCCGACCGTGACGGCGCGGATCCTGCCTCGGTCGCCTTCCAGGCGATGGAGCGCGGCGTGGCCGCTGGCAGCGACGTCGTCATCGTCGACACCGCTGGCCGCCTCCAGAACAAGGCGGGACTGATGGACGAGCTCGGCAAGATCGTCCGCGTCATCGGCAAGACCGCACCGGTGCGGGAGGTGCTGCTGGTGCTCGACGCCACCACCGGGCAGAACGGGCTGAACCAGGCCCGCGTCTTCGCCGAGGTCGCGAATGTCACCGGCATCGTGCTCACCAAGATGGACGGCTCCGCCAAGGGCGGCATCGCTCTGGCGGTGCAGCGGGAGCTCGGCGTGCCGATCCGCTTCATCGGGCTGGGGGAGGGCGAGGACGATCTCGCGCCGTTCGAGCCTGGGCAGTTCGTCGACGGTCTGCTTGGATAGTTGCGCGAGGGACACACGCGACAAGGGAGATCACTCATGAGCACGCCTGCCGGCTGGTACGACGACGGATCCGGACGTCTGCGCTGGTGGGACGGCCAGCAGTGGACCGAGCACTTCGCGGACCAGCAGTCCGCAGCTCCTGCCGCGCCCGAGGCTGCCGAGCAGCCGGGCGACGAGCGCAAGTACGCCGACGAGGCTCCCGCTGCCGCTGAGCCCACCTCCACTGAGCCCACCTCCACTGAGTCCACTGCCACTGAAGCCACCGCCACTGAGGCCGCTGCAGCGCAGGACGGCGCCGAGGCGATCGCCTCCACCCCCGAGCCCTCGCCGGTCCCGGCTCCCACGCCGATGCCCGAGCAGCCCGCGTACGCCGCCGCGCCGGCGACCCCGCAGGGCGGCTACGCGGCCCAGCCCGTGCCCGGTGCCCAGCCCGAGCCCAAGAAGAGCAGGACGGGCCTGATCATCGGCCTCGTCATCGGCGCTGTGGTGCTGCTGCTCGCGATCGTCGGCGTCATCATCGCCCTCGCGATCGGTGGCCTCTTCGCCGCCGTCTCCGGCCCGAACGACGCGACCGACGCGCTCTACGACGCGTGGGCCACCGAGGACTGCGCGGCCGAGTACGCGATCACGACCGAGTTCTACAACGGCGGCGACGAGGACGTGTTCTGCTCCGCGCCCGACTACTCGTTCCTCGACGGCATGGTCGGCTACGAGATCACGGGCACGTCGATCGAGAACTCCACCGCGACCGTGACGGTCGACGAGGACTGGGGCGAGTACACGGATGTGTGGGAGTACGAGCTGGTCGAGGTCGACGGCGAGTGGCTGGTCGACGACCTCTACTTCGTGGAGACCCGCTAGCGGTCCGATCCGATCCGCTGCCGGCACCCGCCGGCCCTCACCGAGGCCCCGCCCGACCGGCGGGGCCTCGCGTGCGATCTGGAGAACCGCGTCAGCCTCCGCCGGTCGCGCGGATTGACTGCGTCAACGGATTCGGGCGGGACCTCGTTCCCACGAATGAGCCTGCGCAACACACGTTTTACGCGGATGTCGATTCTGTAACGGTGACGAAACACGATGGTCGTGCGGGGGTAACCGCCCTCCGGAACGCTGACTCCTGACTAGCCGACCGGCTAGCGAAAAGGAGAAGCAAAGTAATGGACAGCCCTAACGTTGCATGGCTGCTGACTTCGGCTTCGCTCGTGCTCCTGATGACGCCGGCGCTGGCGTTCTTCTACGGTGGCATGTCGCGGACCAAGTCAGTCCTCAACATGATGATGATGTCCTTCAGCTCGATCGCTGTGGTCGGTGTGCTGTGGGTACTCGTCGGATTCTCGGTTTCCGCTGGCGACACGGTCGGTGGTTGGTTCGGTTCCCCCGCCTCGGACTTCGGCATGTCGTCGATCTTCCAGTCGGGCACCACGGCCACCGAACTCGATGGCTCTGAGTTTGACCTGATCCTGGCCGCGTTCGGCGCGACCTTCGCGATCATCACCGTCGCCCTGATCTCGGGTTCCGTCGCGGACCGCATGAAGTTCAGCGCGTGGCTCGTATTCGCCGGCCTCTGGGCCGTGCTCGTGTACTCGCCCGTCTCGCACTGGGTCTGGGGCGGCGGCCTGCTGTCCTCGGACTACCTGTTCGCGGACATGACGGCACCGCAGGACATCGCAGGTGGAACAGTGGTCCACATCAACGCCGGTATCGCCGGCCTGGTGCTCGCCCTGATCCTCGGCGTCCGCAAGGGCTTCGGCAAGGAGCCGATGCGCCCGCACAACCTGCCCTTCGTGATGCTCGGCGCCGCGCTCCTGTGGTTCGGCTGGTTCGGCTTCAACGCCGGCTCGTGGTGGGAGGCTGACGTCTTCGCCGCGCAGATCTGGATCAACACCCTCGTGGCCCCGGCTGCCGCGATCCTGGCCTGGCTGCTCATCGAGGTCATCCTCGACGGCAAGCCCACCTCGCTCGGCGCCGCCTCCGGTGTCGTCGCGGGTCTGGTCGCGATTACCCCCGCCGGTCTCTCGGTGTCGCCGCTCGGCGCGATCGTCATCGGCCTCGTCGCCGGTGCCGCCTCGGCCTACGCGGTCCGCCTCAAGTACAAGTTCGGCTACGACGACTCGCTCGACGTGGTCGGCGTCCACCTGGTGTCCGGCCTCATCGGCACCCTGCTGATCGGCTTCTTCGCCACGGACAACAACGCGTTCGGTGACGCGGGCCTGTTCTACGGTGGCGACGCGGGTCTGCTGCTCTCGCAGGCTATTGCGGCCGCTGTCGTCATCGTGTACTCCGGTGTCATGACGGCCATCATTGCCCTGGCCATCAAGTACACCATTGGTCTGCGCGTGTCGGAGGAGGTCGAGATCTCCGGAATCGACCTCGCCGAGCACGGTGAGACCGCCTACGAGGAGGTCAAGTAGCCATGAAGCTCATTACCGCAATCATCCAGCCGCACCGCGTCGACGAGGTCCGCGCCGCAGTCGAGGCCGCTGGCGTCAAGGGTGTGACGGTGTCCGAGGCTGCCGGCTACGGCCGTCAGAAGGGCCACACCGAGGTCTACCGTGGTGCCGAGTACACCGTGGACCTGGTGCCCAAGACCCGTCTGGAGATCCTCGTCGACGACGCGGACGCCGCTTCTGTGACCGAGGCCATCGTCTCGGCCGCGCAGACCGGCTCCATCGGCGACGGCAAGGTCTGGGTCGTGCCGGTCGAGGACGTGGCTCGCGTCCGCACCGGTGAGCACGGCACCGAGGCTCTCTAGCCAGAACGATGACGGTTCCTCCGCAGCCGCGGAAGAGCCCACACGCTGAGGTCCCGCACCCGCTTGGGGTGCGGGACCTCAGTCGTGACAGGCTCACGATCTTCCGCGAGGGATTCGACGCCGGACGCCCCGGCGCCAAGATGCGGGCGGAGCATCACGACCTCGCGATGTCCCGCCTGAGGGAGCACTGGGAGTCGCGCACCTCGCTGACCGAGGGAGTCGCCCTGGCCGCCGTGGGCAGCCTGGGACGCGGCGACGCCGGCCCGTTCTCCGACCTGGACCTCGTGCTGCTGCACGACGGCTCCAGCCTCAAGAAGGACGAGCTCGCCGAGCTCGCCCCGTCGCTCTGGTACCCCATCTGGGATGCCGGGCTCGACCTCGACCACTCCACGCGCTCCCTCACGGAGTGCCGCCAGGTGGCGTCCAAGGACCTCTCCGCCGCAGCGGGGCTGCTCGACATCGTGCCCGTGGCGGGCGACGAGTCGCTGGTGGCCTCCGCGCGCTCCGCGATCTACGCCGACTGGCGCGCCGCCGCGCGCAAGCGCCTCCCCGAGCTGCTGACGGCCTCGCGTCAGCGCGCCGAGCGCTTCGGGCGCCTGGCCTATCTGATCGAGCCCAACCTCAAGGAGGCCAAGGGTGGCCTGCGCGACTACGGGTCGCTGTCCGCCCTGGCGGCCACCTGGCTCACCGACCGTCCCCACGGCGCCGTGGACCGCGCCGCCGAGCACCTCGAGGACGTCCGCGACGCGATCCACGTGGTGTCGGGGCGTCATCAGCTGCTGCTGGGCCGCCACCTCGTCGGTCAGGTGGCCTCGCTGCTCGGCTACGACGCCGCCGACGACCTGCTCGCCTCCGTCGCGCAGTCCGGCCGCGAGATCGGCTTCGCCCTCGACACCACCGAGCGGCGGGCGAGGCGCTCGCTCGAGCGCTCCGGCATCGGCTCCCGTGCGTGGCGCGCGCGGCGACTGGGCCAGGCGCCGCGCCACGTCTCCGTGGGGCAGGGGCTCATCGACGTCGACGGTGACATCGCCTTGGCCCCCCATTACGACGTCTCGTCCGACCCGCTCATCACGCTCAGGGCCGCCGCGACGGCCGCCTCGAAGGGGCTCAGCTTCACGCCCGAGCTGCTCACCACGCTGCAGAAGGCTCCCGACATCCCCGAGCCCTGGCCGGCCGAGGCGCGCAAGCTGCTCAGGGAG
>JAUIBG010000020.1 GCA_030428165.1 Actinomycetes bacterium | reverse complement strand
ACGACGATGTCGGCGTCGGCTCCTGGCTGGATGACGCCCTTCTTGCCGTACATGCCGAACATGCGGGCCGGTGTGGTCGAGGTGATCTCGACCCAGCGCTCGAGGCTGATCTCCCCGGTGACGACGCCCTGGTACATGAGGTCCATGCGGTGCTCGACGGAGCCGATGCCGTTCGGGATCGCGCGGAAGTCGCCGAGCCCGAGCTCCTTCTGGTCCTTCATGCAGAACGGGCAGTGGTCGGTCGAGACCATCTGCAGGTCGTTGGTGCGCAGGCCGTTCCACATCGCGTGCTGGTGGCCCTCCTCGCGCGAGCGCAGCGGCGTCGAGCACACGTACTTCGCGCCCTCGAAGTCGCCCCACTGCTCGGACGTGGCGCCCAGGTGCTCCTCGAGCGACATGTAGAGGTACTGCGGGCACGTCTCGGCGAACACGTTCATGCCGTCGTCGCGGGCGCTGGCGATCTGGGCGACCGCCTGCTTCGCGGACACGTGCACCACGTAAAGCGGCGCCCCGGTGATGTGGCTGAGCATGATCGCGCGGTGCGTGGCCTCCTCCTCGGCCTCCCACACGCGGGCCTTGCCGTGGAAGTACGGGGAGGTGTTGCCCTTCTTCACCAACTGCTCAGCGATGACGTCGATGACAGGGCCGTTCTCGGCGTGCATCATCGTCATCAGGCCGGTGTCGGCCGAGATCTGCATCGCCTTGAGGATCTGCGCGTCGTCCGAGTAGAAGACGCCGGGGTAGGCCATGAACATCTTGAAGCTGGTGACGCCCTGGTCGATCAGACCGGGCATCGCCGCGAGGGAGTCCTCGTCGACGCCGCCGATGATCTGGTGGAAGCCGTAGTCCACGAAGGACTCGCCCGCGGCGAGCGAGTGCCAGTGGTCGAGGCCGTCCTGGACGCGCTCGCCGGTGCGCTGCACGGCGAAGTCGACGATCGACGTCGTGCCGCCCCAGGCGGCCGCCCTCGTGCCCGTCTCGAACGTGTCGGAGGCGTTCGTGCCGCCGAAGGGCAGCTGCATGTGGGTGTGGGCGTCGATGCCGCCGGGGATCACGTACTTGCCTGTGGCGTCGACGACAGAGTCGACGGTGCTCGCGAGGTCCGCGCCCAGCAGGGTCGAGCCCGGCTGCAGCACCGCGACGATGGTCTCGCCGTCGACGAGGACGTCGGCCAGGCCGCGTCCGGTGGCGGAGATGACGGTTCCGCCCTTGATCAGCATGGTTGCCATGTCTGCGTCTCCTTGGGAATTCCGGTGGTGGTTACGGGGCGACGATCTCGCCGTAGGTGTCGGGGCGGCGGTCGCGGTAGAACTGCCAGTCGTCGCGCATCGCGCGGACCAGGTCCATGTCGAGGTCGCGGATGAGGATCTCCTCGTGCTCGGCCGAGCCCAGCTCGCCCACATAGTTGCCGCGCGGGTCGACGATCTGGCTGTTGCCGTAGAAGAAGACCGCGTCGTCGCCGTACTCGTTGTCCTCGAGGCCCACCCTGTTGGGGGCGAGCACGTAGTAGCCGTTCGCGACGGCGGCCGCAGGCTGCTCGATCTCCCACAGGCGGTTCGACAGCCCCGGCTTCGTGGCGTTCGGGTTGAAGGCGAGGTGTGCGCCGTTCAGTCCCAGCTCACGCCACCCTTCCGGGAAGTGGCGGTCGTAGCAGATCACCACGCCGACCTTGCCGACCGCAGTGTCGAACACGGGGTAGCCCTGGTTGCCGGGACGGAAGTAGAACTTCTCCCAGAACTTCTCGACGTGGGGGATGTGGTTCTTGCGGTAGGTGCCCTTGATGGTGCCGTCCGCGTCCACCACCACCGCCGTGTTGTAGTAGACGCCCGGCTGGTCCTCCTCGTAGATGGGGAGGATCATCACCATGTTCAGCTCCTTCGCCAGTGCGGCGAAGCGCGTGACGATGGGGCCGTCGATGGGCTCGGCGTACGCGTAGTACTTCTTGTCCTGCGTGATGCCGAAGTACGGGCCGTAGAACAGCTCCTGGAAGCAGATGACCTGTGCGCCCTGTGCCGCGGCCTCCCGGGCGAAGCCCTCGTGCTTGTCGAGCATGGACTCCTTGTCGCCGGTCCATGTGGTCTGGGTGATCGCTGCGCGCACCACTGTCATGACAATTGCTCCGCTCTCTCAGGGGCTATCCGATTTTTTGATACTCTGGCGGCTGAACATTTCTTTGCTGTTACTGCCGGTATCCGGTGGGTTACGGCTGCGGAACGATTTCGGCACGGAGGGGGACCGCTCGATGGAGCTCGAGGACCTCGTCGCGCAGATCGACGAGCCCACTCCTCGAGGCATCGCGACGACCATCTCGATGCTGATTCGCACGGGCGAGATCGCCCCGGGGACCCGCCTGCCGACGGTCCGCTCGATCGGCGCTGCCCTGGGCGTGAGCCCGGCGACGGTGTCGCATGCATGGCAGGGGCTGCTCGACGCGGGGCTCGTCCAGGTGCGCGGTCGTGCGGGCACGACGGTGCTCGAGCCGGCGACGCCGTGGCTCACCGACCGCTCCCACGTGCTCGCCTCGCGCGCGCCGGGAGACGCCGCCTCGCCGGTGAGACTCGACCTCGCGGCCGGCATCCCCGATCCGCTGCTGCTGCCGGACCTGAGGGAGAGCCTCGCGCGCGTCGCGCCCGCGCACGCGACCATCTCCAGCTACCTGCAGCCGCCCATGCTCCCCGAGCTCGAGCCGGTGCTGCGCGCGAGGTGGCCGTATGCGGCCCCCGCGCTCACCGTCGTCGACGGGGCGATGGATGGGGTGCAGCGCGCGCTCGCTGCCGTGACGAGGTTCGGCGACCGCGTCGTCGTCGAGAGCCCGGGCTTCCCGCTGATCTTCGACCTGCTCACCCAGATGAACCTCATGGCGGTGCCCGCACCCGTGGACAGGGAGGGCATCCCCCCGGAGGGGCTGAGATCGGCCCTCGCATCGCGTCCCGCGGCGGTCATCCTCACCCCGCGTGCGCACAATCCGACTGGCGCCTCCATGTCCCGCGCCAGGGCGGGCCACCTCGCCGAGGTGCTCCAGATGCACCGCGACGGCCGCGACACCGTGGTGATCGAGGACGACCACGCCGGCGCGGTGTCCGCCTCCGCCGCGGTCAGCCTCGGCACCCACCTGCCCCAGCGCACGATCCACGTGCTGGGCTTCTCGAAGTCCCACGGCCCCGATCTCAGGATCGCGGCGCTGTCGGGACCCGCCGGCGCGGTCGAGCAGATCGTCGCGCGGCGCGTGCTCGGCCCGGGCTGGACCTCACGTGTCATGCAGGCGGTGCTGCGCGACATGCTCGTCGACCGCGAGCAGCTGCGCACAGTCGCCGGCGCGCGCCACGAGTACTACGTGAGGCAGCGCCAGCTCGCCGCGGCGCTGGCCGAGCACGGGGTCGTGGTCCCCGTCGCGGACGGACTCAACGCGTGGATCCCGGCCCACGACGAGGTGGACGCGCAGGTCAGGCTCGCCGCCCACGGGATCAGGGTCAGCCGCGGCAGCGCCTTCACCCCGGCGGGTCGGGACGGCGCGCTCCCCGAGGGACTCGTGCCGCACGTGAGGGTCAGCATCGGCCCCCTGCGGGAGGCGATCGACGAGGTGGCGGCCGTGCTCGCGCGAGCGACCTCGGGCCGCTAGCGTGACGGCGGGGAGGCGCGGCTCGCCGGGGCGCATGGCCCGGCTTGAGAGAAGCGCCGCATTCGCGTAACATAGTCCGCTGGTCCCGCCTGCCAAGGAGGGGTCGAGGTTCCCTGCGGACACGAGGGGAGGAGATGCATGTCCCACCCCGAGTCATCGCCGTACCGCATCCACGTTCGCGACATCGCGCGAGCGCCGGGTGCGCACAAGACGGTGCATGAATCGTTCTCCGCTCCGGAGCGCCTCGGCACGTCCTTGATTGGCGTTCCCGCGGGAGCGGATGTCGAGCTCGACATGAGTCTCGAGTCGCTGTCCGAGGGAGTGTGGGTCACCGGAACCGTCACCGCAGAGGCGGTCGGGGAGTGCGGGCGCTGCCTGGACGAGGTTCGTGTCGACGAGCCCGTGCAGGTCCAGGGTCTGTTCGCCTATCCCGACGCATCAGCGGATGACGGCGAGGAGTCCGACGCGCAGGATGTCTTCGAATTCGACGGGGAGACCGTCGATCTCGAGGGCGCCGTGCGTGACGCGGTCGTGACGTCGTTGCCGTTCACCCCGCTGTGCCGGCCGGATTGCCCCGGTCTGTGCGGCGAGTGCGGGGCACGGCTCGCGGACGACCCGGGTCACGCGCATGAGACAATCGATCCCCGGTGGTCCCACCTGAAGAGTTTGCTCGACGAGAAAGAGAGTTGATCGTGGCTGTTCCGAAGCGCAAGATGTCGCGCAGCAACACCCGTGCGCGCCGTTCGCAGTGGAAGACGACGACCGCGACCGTGTCGACGTGCCCGCGCTGCAAGGCGCCGACGCTGCCCCACACCGCATGCCCGTCGTGCGGTGCCTACAAGGGCCGTCAGTACGCCGAGGCGCTGCGCACCGAGCACGAGGCCTAAGAAGCCTCCCCGGACGACGTTTTGACGTCGCCGTCGGTCGCAGCCGGTGAGCTGCTGAGAAAGGTCGGGGTCGAGATCGACCCCGACCTTCTCGTGCTTGCCCTGACCCATCGGTCCTTCGCCTTCGAGAACGGCGGACTGCCGACGAACGAGCGCCTGGAGTTCCTCGGGGACTCGGTGCTCGGCCTCGTGGCGACCGAGAAGCTGTACTTCGACCACCCCGACCTGCCCGAGGGCGAGCTTGCGAAGATGCGCGCCGCCTCGGTCTCCCAGCGCTCGCTCGCTGAGGTCGCCAGGGAGATCGACCTGGGCTCCTACGTCCTGCTCGGCAAGGGCGAGGCCTCCTCCGGGGGCGCCGACAAGGATTCGATCCTCTGTGACGCGTTCGAGGCCGTCCTGGGCGCGGTGTTCGTCGCCCACGGCATCGAGGTCGCGCGCGAGACCGTGCTGAGGCTCGTCGGTCCCACCCTCGACCGCGCCGCCCACTCGGGCAAGGCGCTCGACTGGAAGTCGTCGCTGCAGGAGCTGTGCTCCGAGCGCAGCCTGCCGCAGCCCGTCTACACCGCCGTCGGCACCGGCCCCGACCACGCCAGGACCTTCACCGCGACGGTCTCCGTGGACGGCGTCCCGTACGGCAGCGGCACCGGCTCGGCCAAGAAGCACGCCGAGCAGGAGGCCGCGTCGAAGGCCTACGAGGCCATCGCGGCCAGCGCCTCCTAGAGTCTCGCGCCACCGAAGTGCCCGAGCTCCCCGAGGTCGAGACCGTCCGCGCCGGACTCGCCGACCTGATCTCCGACAGCCGCATCGTCTCCGTCGACGTGCGCCGCGACTCCGCCGTGCGGCGCATGCCTGGAGGTCCACGGCAGTTCGGCGACATGCTCGCCGGCCTGGTCCTCACCGCCCCGGTCCGCCGCGGAAAGTTCCTCTGGATCCCGCTGGCGGATGGTGCAGGCCCCGCGACCGATGCGGACACCGGCCTGGCGCTCTCGGCCCACCTGGGCATGTCCGGCCAGTTCCGGGTCCACGAGGTGCCGACCCACGCCGTCGCGCCCCCGCCGCACCGCCATTGCAGGGTGCGGCTCACGCTCAGCCGCGCCGGCGTGCCGCTCGTGCTCGACTTCCTCGACCAGCGCACCTTCGGCTACCTCCACGCGGAGCCCATGGCGGCGACGCCTGACGGCCGCGCCGGCGGACTCGGCGCCGACCTGGCAGCCGTCCCCGGATCCGTGGCCCACATTGGCCGCGACGTGCTCGACCCCGCCCTCGACGAGGCAGCCGCGATCCGCGGCTGGCGCACCGGCGGGCGCGGCATCAAGCAGGTGATGCTCGACCAGACGAGGGTCAGCGGCATCGGCAACATCTACGCCGACGAGGCGCTCTGGCACGCCAGGCTGCACCCCGAGCGCCCGGCCTCGGCGCTCAGCCGACCCCAGGCCGTCGCGCTGCTCGACGCCACCCGGGAGGTGATGGGCGCGGCGCTCGCGCAGGGAGGGACCAGCTTCGACGCGCTGTACGTGAACGTCAACGGCGAGTCTGGCTACTTCTCGCGGGATCTGGCGGCGTACGGACGCGGGGGAGAGCCGTGCCTGAGGTGCGGCCGACCACTGCGCCGCGCGATGGTGCACGGCCGCTCGACGCACTGGTGCGCGACGTGCCAGCGCGTCCACGCGCCGCGCCAACGCTGAAGCGGAGGGTTCCAGGGCTAGGATGTGCGGCATGGCCGACGTACGCGTTCTTGTCCTCGACGACCACGAAGTGGTGCGCAGGGGTATCTGCGACATCCTCGACCGCGCCGACGGGATCGAGGTGGTGGCCGAGGCGGCGACAGTCGCGCAGGCGACCCGCCGCGCCGACGCCGTGCGCCCCGACGTGGTGGTCTCCGACCTGCGCCTGCCCGACGGCACTGGCCTCGACGTGATCGCCCACGTCAAGAAGAGCCTGCCCAACACGCACGTCGTGGTGCTCACCAGCTACGACGACGACGACGCGAAGGCGGCCGCCCGCAAGGCTGGTGCCGACCTGTTCGTCTCGAAGACCGCGGGCTCCAACGAGGTCGTGGACGCCGTCAAGGCCGCCGCCTCCGGCGCCGAGCACGGCCAGCACATCCAGGTCCATGAGGACGAGCTCATGTCGCGCTTCACGCGCACCGAGCGCAAGATCGTCGACGCCGTCGGACTCGGCATGTCGAACCGCGAGATCGCGGAGGAGATGGGGATTGCGGAGAAGACCGTGAAGAACCACGTCACCTCGGTGCTCGCGAAGATGGGCTTCGAGCGGCGCACCCAGGTCGTCGCCTGGGCCACGGCGCGCCGCGCGCACTCGTTCGACGCGTAGGCCTCCCCGCTGGGGCCGGCCGGCTCAGCTAGCCGATCTCGGCCTCCCACATCGCCACTGACCCTGGACGCTCCCTGCCCGGGTGCGCCTCGACCAGGCTGAACGTGCCGTTGCGCCTCAGCGCGCGACCCGCCAGGTTCGATGTCCCCGAATGCCGCGTGGTCGCTCCCGCCGGACCCTTGCCGTTGTCGACGACCTCGATCCTGAGCCTGCCGTCCTTCGTCTGCACGACCACGTCGACCGCATCGGCGCCCGCGTGCCTCGCGACGTTCGACAGCAGCTCGCGCACGACCGCGACGGCGTCGTCGCCCACGGTGCGGCCTGGGACCACGGCGATGTCGACGGACGTCCAGTCGGCCGTGACCTGCGGCGCGAAGCCAAGCGTGGGCGCCGCCATCAGGATCTCGCGCTGCAGCCGCGAGCTGAGCGGCTCGGACGAGCGCTGGCCTGCCAGGCTCGCCATCACGCCGCGCACCTCGCGCTGGGCCCGCTTGACGTGCTCGAGCGTCGACATCAGCCGGGTCGCGATGCCGTCGTCGGCATCCGACGCGATCGTCTCGAGCTGCATCGCCGTGGCGAACAGCTCCTGGGACACGAAGTCGTGGAGGTCGTCCGCGATGCGCTCGCGCTCCTCGAGCAGCGTCGTGACGTTCTTCGCGTGCGCGAGCTCAGCGAGCGACAGTGCCAGCGCCGCCTGATTGGCGAAGCGCTGCGCGACCACGAGGTCGTCGTCGCCGAACGGGGCGTCGTCCACCTCGCGCCAGAGCATCAGGAGGCCCTTGGACGTGCCCTCCGCGACCAGCGGCACGTACAGCGACGGCCCGTACTCGCTCACCTCGTTGAGCACATGGGAGCCGGGAGGCATGGGGGAGATGACGCCCTCGGCCTCCCGGATGACGTCCATCGCGTGGCCGTCCTCGGGCAGCGCCAGCCCGAGCAGTTCCTCCTCGCCGGCTCCCGAGGTGATCTCCATGACCCACTGGTCGCCGGCGCCGGGAAGCACCAGCACGGCTGTCGTTGCCCTGCCGATCTCCCGCGCGAGCTCGGTGACACGCTGCAGTCCGGCGTCGTCGGTGGGGTCCGTGAGGATCAGCGCGGTGATCTCGCGGGAGGCCTCGATCCAGTGCTCGCGCTCGAGCGCGGCGGCGTAGAGGTTCGCGTGGTCGATCGCGACGGCCGCGGCGGAGGCGAGCGCCACGATGGTCTCGGCGTCCGTCTCGGTGAACGCGACGGGCGTGTTCGCGAGGTAGAGGTAGCCGAACAGCTCGCCGCGGATGCTCAGGGCGGTGCCCAGGAACGAGCCCATCGGCGGGTGTCCCTTGGGCAGGCCCTGAAACGCGGGGTGCTCGGTGAGCTCGGGGATCGACAGCACGCCCTCGAGCGGGATCTGGGCGAGCACGCCCACGGCCGACGGGCCGCGACCCAGTCGTTTCCAGATGCTCTCGTCCATGCCCTCGAAGAAGAACTGCTTGCTGCGGCCGTCCGCGTCGAGGATGTTCAGCGCGGCGTACTCGGCGCCGGTGAGCTCGCGCGCCGTCGACAGCAGCGTGTCGAGCACGCGCGGCAGCTCGAGGTGGCTGCCCAGCGCGGTGACCGCCCTGGCGAGGGGGTGCGCCCTGCTGCCCGTCAGCGCTGCGGGAGCCCCGTCCTCGGGGGTGCCTGGCTCACTCATCCGTCGGCGCCGCGGTGTCGGGCTCGGTCTGCTCGAGGCTGTCCATGTCGAGCACCCTATCGACGTGCCTGGTGAGGGCGAGGTCGTGGGTGACCACGACGATGCTGCGGTGCTGGCCAGCGGCCGCGCCGAGCGTCTGCACCAGGGTCTCGACCCCGGCGTCGTCGAGGTGCTCGGCCGGCTCGTCGAGCAGCTGCACGGGCGCGGGATGCACGAGCGCACGCGCGAGCAGCAGGCGCCGTCTCTCGCCGCCCGACACCGTGCCGCCGCCGTCGCCGATCGGGGTGTCGAGGGCTTCGGGCAGTCCGTTCACCCATGTGGCCGCGCCGACCTCTCTCAGCGCCTCGAGGGCCCCCTCGTCGGTCAGGGCGCCGTCGGCGACCCTGAGGTTCTCGACGACGGAGGTGCCGAACAGGTGCGCGTCCTCGGCCGTGACCGCCACGAGGCGTCCCACGTCGGCGGCGGTGGCGTCCCTGCCGTCGATGAGCGCCCTGCCCGCCACGGGCGGCAGCGCGCCGGCGAGCGTGAGCAGCAGGGTGGTCTTGCCGATGCCGGAGCGGCCCACCACGGCGAGCGAGCCTCCGGGAGGCAGGTCCAGGTCGATCGGGCCGATGCTGGGGCCTCCTGGCCAGCCCACGTGCAGCCCGCGTGCCTCGAGGCGGGGCACAGCAGGCGTCGCCTCGGCGGGGCTGGAAGCGGGCCAGGAGGGCTCAGAGGCGAGGTCGGCGCCCGTGATCTCCTCGATGCGCAGCGCGGCCTCCCTCGAGCGGAACACCTGCATGATCGCGGTCGGGACGGTCGCCGCTGACTCGAACGCGGCCAGCGGCAGCAGCGCCACGATCGCCGCGGTCGTCGGAGGGATCCCTGACGTGGTGACGGCGATCACGAGACTGCCGATCAGCGCGACGCCGGCGGCCAGCGCCTGCACCGCGACGGCGAGCGAGGCGGGCCTCGCCGCGGCCTCGCGCGCCGCCTCCGCGTCGGAGTCCGCGGCCCTGAGCTCCGCCATTGCGGTGCCCCAGGTGCCCCACACACGGTGCTCGGGCGCGGACTCGATCGCGGACAGCGACGCGGTCGACACCCGCGCATCGGCGGCGGAGCCCAGGCGTGCGGCCAGCCGCGCCGAGCGCCAGGTGAGCGCCGCCGGCGCGACGATCGCGACGGCGAGGCAGACCGCGAGCACGATGCCGGCGGCAGGCACCAGCACCAGGGAGATCGAGGCAGTGGCGGTCGAGATCAGCAGCGCGACGCCCAGCGGGTACACGGCGCGCACCCAGGCGTCGCCGATCGCATCGACGTCGGTGCCGAGCCTGGCGAGGATGTCGCCGCGGCGCAGCGCGAGCACACGGTCGGCGCCGGAGGCGGCGAGAGCGTCGTACACGCGCTCGCGTAGCCGGGCGACCCCGCCCAGCGCGGTGTCGTGGGAGAACAGTCGTTCCACGTACCTGAACAGTCCACGGCCGATGCCGAAGAACCGCACGATGGTGGCGGCCAGCGCGAGGTCGGCGGGGGAGGGCATTCCGGCGGCACGGGCGATGAGCCACGCCGCGACGGCGGCGAGCCCGACTGCGGAGCCCTGTGCCAGCGCTCCCCAGAAGATCGCGTTGATGGTGCGCCACCTGGAGATCTCGGTGACCTTCAGGGCGGCGATCAGCGGGCGCGACGCGCTCCGGCGTTCCTGACCCGCTCCCGTGCGGTCCTGCCCGGTACTCATGAGCGCACCCCCGCGCGGATCTCGACGACGGCATCGGCCGCGTCGACGAGCTCGGGCTCGTGGGTGGCGACGATCACCGTCCGGCCCTGCTGGGCCGCCGCGCGCAGCCTTGCGATGAGCGCGGTGCGCGATCTCCCGTCCAGGTGGGCGGTCGGCTCGTCGAGCACCAGGACGGGCCTGTCCGCGGCCGCGAATGCCGCCTCCATCGCAGTGAGGTGCCGCTGGCCCAGCGACAGGGTGCGCCCCTCGGGCCCCAGATCGGGCCGCTGCGGCACGTAGGCGAAGTTCGCCGTCCATGACTCGCCGTCGACCTCGCTCAGCAGGATCAGCGCGCTGTCTGCCGCGGTGGCGGAGATCTCGCCCCGGTCCACGGGGAGGAGGCCCATGAGCGCGAGCAGCGTCGTGGTCTTGCCCTCGCCGTTGGGTCCGACGAGCGCGGTCAGCCGGCCCGGCAGTGCCGTGAGGGTCGCGTCGCCAGGCGCGTCCCTCGTGCCGTCCGGCGTTGCGACGGCCAGCCCGGCGGCGGTGATCGTGGCCCCCGCGAGCGACCCGGCCTCGACACCCTGCTCGGCGCCGATGACGGGGGCGGGCGTCTCGAGCACGTCGAACGCCGCATCGGCAGCCGCGATCCCGTCGGCGGACGCGTGGAAGTGGGTCCCGACGTTGCGCAGCGGCAGGTACACCTCGGGCGCGAGCACCAGCACCGCCAGCGCAGTCTCGATGCTCACGAGGCCGTCCACGAGCCTGAAGCCGAGCGTCACCGCGATGATCGCGACCGAGAGCGTCGTGAGCAGCTCGAGCACCATGCCGGACAGGAAGGCGACCCTGAGCGATCCCATGGTCGCCTTGCGCTGCGCCTCGCCGAGCTCCCGCACGCGCCGTCCAGGGCCGTGCTCGCGGCCCAGCGCCTTGAGCGTGGGGATGCCGGCGATGAGGTCGAGCGTCCTGCGGCTGAGCCGCTGCATCGCCTCGAGGTGGCGGGCCGAGCGCTCCCGCGTCACGAGCCCGATGAGGATCATGAAGATGGGGATCAACGGGATCGTGACGACCACGATGATCACGGAGATCCAGTCGAGTCCGAGCACCACGAGGACGAGCGCGGGCGTCACGGTCACCGCGAGCATCAGTTGCGGCAGGTAGCGCACGAAGTAGGGCAGGAGCGCGTCGAGGCCCCTCGTGACGGTCGTCGTGACGTCGGCCCCGGCTCCCGAGGCCACCCACCTCGGTCCGAGCGCGGCGGTGTGGTCGACCACCTTCTCGCGCAGCTGCGAGATCACCTGCGAGCCCGCCCGGTGGGCGAGCCGCTCCTGGAGCCACGTGACGCCAACTCGGGCCGCGACGATCGCGACGAGCCACGCAGCGGCCGTGCCGATCTCCCTCGCGGTCTGCGGGACGAGGAACCCCCACCAGTGCAGGCCGTCGTCGTCCAGCGGAGCGGGCGCGAGCACGGGGGCGAGGGCGCGCCCGATGACGAGCGCCTGGAGCGTGATGAGGACCGCCAGAAGAGCACCGAGGCCCGCCGTCACGATGATGTAACGGCGGGCCGGTGCTACCTCTCTCAGCAGTCGCGGATCGAGGGGCTTCACGCTCCTACTTTGTCAGAGAGGGGACCGAGCTGTGCTCGGGGATGTCCTCGATCGTGAGGCGGCGCTTGAACACCCAGTAGGTCCAGGCCTGGTAGGCCAGCACCACCGGGGTGAAGATCAGCGCGACCCACGTCATGACGGTGAGCGTGTAGTCGGAGCTCGACGCGTTCTCGATCGTGAGGTTGTTGATGCCGTTGATGTCGGGCATCACGTTCGGGTAAATCGCCCCGAAGATCAGCACGACGGCGCCGAGCACCGCGACAGCGTTGCCGATGAACGCCAGGCCGTACTTGCCGGTGTTCGCGAAGAACGCGGCGGCCGCGAGGCCGAGGGCCGCCACGACGAGCGCTCCCCAGGTCCAGGCGTTGTTCGAGTACGCGAGCTGCAGCCAGATCGCCCAGACCGCCGCGACCACCAGGGCCACGATCGACATCGTCTTGGCAGCCTTGTTCGCGCGTGCTCCCACCTCGCCGCCGGTCTTGAGCGACAGGAAGATCGCGCCGTGGCTGAGGAACAGCGTGAGCGTGGTCAGGCCGCCGAGCAGGGCGAACGGGGTGAGCAGGTTGAAGAACCCGCCCGTGTAGGTGAACGTGTCGTCGATCGGCACGCCGCGGACGATGTTCGCGAAGGCGACGCCCCACAGGATCGAGGGGAGCCATGCCGAGATGATGATGACCCAGTCCCAGCGCTTGCGCCAGGTCGCGTCGTCCACCTTGGAGCGCCATTCGATCGCGACGGCCCGGACGATCAGCGCCAGCAGGATGAGCAGCAGCGGCAGGTAGAAGCCGGAGAACAGCGTGGCGTACCAGTGCGGGAACGCGGCGAACATCGCGCCTCCCGCGGTCAGCAGCCACACCTCGTTGCCGTCCCAGACCGGGCCGAGCGTGTTGAGCACGACGCGGCGGCCCTTGTCGGAGTCTCCGTCCTTGGTCTTGGAGACCCAGGGCATGAGCATGGCGGCTCCGAAGTCGAAGCCCTCGAGGACGAGGTAGCCGATCCACAGGACGGCGACCAGGATGAACCAGAACGTTGCGAGATCCATGAGTGTGTCTCCTGACCCTTCCTAGTACGCGAAGGAGAGCGGCTTGCTCTCGTCGTAGTCGTCGGCCGGCGGCGCGTAGACCGGCAGGCCCTCGACCGCGTAGCGCTTGGTGAGCAGGAACCAGAAGACGCCCAGCACCGCGTAGACCACCGTGAAGATGATCATCGAGGTGAGGACCTCGGCAGCGGACACGGACACGGACACTCCGGACTGCGTCAGCAGGTAGACCATGTCGACGCCGCCCTGGCCGAACGAGTCGGGATTGGGCGCCACCACGAAGGGCTGGCGGCCCATCTCGGTGAAGATCCAGCCGAACGACGCGGCGAGGTAGGGCATGGGGAGCGAGATCAGCGCGAGCGCTGACATCCACTTCTTGCCCATGTACTGCTCCTCGCCCTTCTTCTTCCTGGTGAACCACAGGATCGCCAGCGCGAGCGCCGCGCTGAAGGCCGCGAGGCCGATCATCAGGCGGAAGGACCAGTAGGTCACCATCAGGTTGGGGCGGAACTCGACGTCCGTGACGCCCAGCTCCTCCTCGTACTGCTGCTGCAGTTCCGTCAGGCCGGGCACCTCGGCGTTCCAGTCGCCAGTGGCCATCCACGAGTACAGGCCGGGGATGGAGAAGATGTGCTGGACCGAGTCGGGGTCGTCGCCCGCGAGGTTGCCGATCGCGAGCAGCGAGAACGGCGCGGAGGTCTCCGTGTGGATGACGCCCTCGGCCGCGGCCATCTTGATGGGCTGCTGCTCGAACATCAGCTTGGCCTGGCCGTCACCGGTGGCGATCACCGCGATTCCGGAGGCGATCATGACCCAGGCGCCGAACCTGGCGGCGGTGCGCCAGACGGTGAGCTCCGAGTGCTGCGAGTCCTCACGGTGTCGCTTCACCATCCACCACACGGCGATGCCGGCGACGAACGTGCCCGCGACCAGGAAGGCCGTCGCGATCACGTGAGGGAACGCCCAGAGAGTGGTGTTGTTCGTGAGCACCTCGAGGATCGAGGTCATCTGCGCACGGATGAAGCCGTTCTCCTGCTCGACCAGCTCAGCCCCGACGGGGTGCTGCATCCAGGAGTTCGCGGCGATGATGAAGTAGGCGGACAGGGTCGAGCCGATCGCGAAGGCCCACACGGTCAGCAGGTGGATCTTCTTCGGCAGCCTGTCCCATCCGAAGATCCACAGTCCCAGGAACGTCGACTCGAGGAAGAAGGCGATCAGCGCCTCCATCGCGAGCGGCGCGCCGAAGACGTCGCCGACGTACCTGGAGTACTCGGACCAGTTCATGCCGAACTGGAATTCCTGGACGATTCCGGTCGCAACCCCGAGCGCGAAGTTGATCAGTAGCAGCTTCCCGTAGAACTTGGTGAGCCGCAGCCACTTCTCCTTACCGGTGCGCACCCACATCGTCTGCATGACGGCGACCAGCACCGACAGCCCGATCGTGAGCGGCACCAGGATGAAGTGGTACACAGTCGTGATGCCGAACTGCCATCGGGCAAGCTCAAGCGCTTCCATGGTGGGGACCTCCCTAGATGCCTGTTCGAAGCAAATCTAGAGGGCCGTACCAAAACGCGAAATGGGACCTTGGTCCCGGACCTTTCATACCCACCGGGGTATCAATCGAATTGATCATCTAGCAGGGCATTTCATCAGATGAAGCGGCGCACTTCATCTGATGAATGGGAAGATCGCGGGATTTCCGGGACCGGTGTGACACAATGCTCACCAGGACGGCCCCCAGCCGCACAGGGGGCAGGTCCGCGCGACAGACGCAGCGACTGCGCAGCAGCTAGTCGCCCCGCAGCCCGGGAGGCCCACAAGGCCAGCCCCGGAGTCCGGGGTCGATGGGCGCTCGCGAGGCGCCGCTGTCCGCCGCACACAGACTTAGACGTCGTGGCCGCCGCAGTGCGAGCCACAGCCCGAGAACGTGGTGCCGGGTGTGTGGCCCGAGCACCGCCTGTGAGGTACCCGCCGTGAGCGAGGAAAGCACCACCAACCCGACGACTGCGGTCGTCTTCCAGGCACCCGAGATGGCAGCGCCCCGCCGTGCGAGCGCTCCGGCCGGCCCGCCGCCGTCGTCAACGCCGGAGAAGAAGGCCCCCGCGAAGAAGGCGCAGTCTGCGAAGACCGAGGCGTCGGACGAAGGCGCAGGCGCGCCTGAGTCGAAGGGCGAGGCGGGCGAGGGTGCCTCGAAGCCCAAGGCCAAGCGCAAGTCGTCCTCGTCGCGCAGCAAGAAGCCGGCCAAGAAGGACGACGGCGCCCAGGAGGCGACGGAGCCGAAGACGGGCGAGGCGTCCACTTCCTCCGAGCGCAAGGGCGCCGGCGACGACTCCGCCCCCGATCGTCAGTCCGACGACTCGTCGGCCTCAGAGGGGCAGGACGGCCCTGACGGCGACGACTCGGGCGAGGACGGCGAGGGCAAGCCCCGCCGCCGTCGCCGCCGTGGCGGCCGTGGACGTGGCAAGAAGAAGCCTGCAGGCGAGGGCGAGTCGACCGACGAGCAGCCTGCCGAGCAGGAGGACCAGGGTCAGCAGCAGTCCGAGGGGTCGACCCGCCGCCGCAAGCGCGCGACCCGCTCGGACTCCGGCGTCGACGAGCTCGCAGGCTCGACGCGTCTCCAGGCCAAGCGCCAGCGCCGCCGTGAGAATCGGGATACGCGCCGCCGTCCCGTCATCACCGAGGCCGAGTTCCTCGCGCGCCGCGAGTCCGTCAAGCGCTCGATGGTCGTGCGTGAGAAGGACAGCCGCGTGCAGATCGCCGTGCTCGAGGACGACGTGCTCGTCGAGCACTACGTCTCGCACCAGGCGCAGCACTCGATGGCAGGCAACGTGTACCTGGGCCGCGTCCAGAACGTCCTGCCCGGCATGGAGGCCGCGTTCGTCGACATCGGCCGCGGCCGCAATGCGGTGCTCTACGCGGGCGAGGTCAACTGGGACGCCGCCGGCCTCGAGGGCAAGCCGCGCCGCATCGAGCTCGCGCTCAAGCCCGGCGACACGGTGATGGTGCAGGTCACCAAGGACCCCATCGGCCACAAGGGCGCCAGGGTGACGAGCCAGATCTCGCTCGCCGGCCGCTACCTCGTGTTTGTTCCCGGCGGCGGCGTCACCGGAATCTCGCGCCGCCTGCCCGACACCGAGCGCGCCAGGCTCAAGAAGCTGCTGCGCGAGGTCATCCCGTCCGACGCCGGCGTGATCGTGCGCACGGCCGCGGAGGGCGCCTCCGAGGAGGAGTTGCGCGCCGACGTCGAGCGGCTCACCCGCCAGTGGAACGTCATCCAGACCGAGGCCGCCACCGGCAAGGCGCCCGCGCTGCTGCGCGGCGAGCCCGACATGGCGATCCGCGTGGTGCGCGACATCTTCAACGAGGACTTCGACTCGCTGACGATCCAGGGCGACGACGTCTGGAACTCGCTGAGCGCCTACGTCGCGCAGGTCGCCCCCGACCTCGCCGGCCGCGTGAGCAAGTACACGGGCCCCGGCGACGTCTTCACCGAGTCTCGCATCGACGAGCAGCTGACGAAGGGCATGGACCGCAAGGTCTGGCTGCCCTCCGGCGGCTCGCTCGTGATCGACCGTACCGAGGCCATGACGGTCATCGACGTCAACACGGGCAAGTTCGTCGGCAAGGGCGGAACGCTCGAGGAGACGATGACGCTCAACAACCTCGAGGCCGCCGAGGAGATCGTGCGCCAGCTGAGGCTGCGCGACATCGGCGGCATCATCGTCGTCGACTTCGTGGACATGCTCCTGGAGGCCAACCGCGACCGCGTCCTGCGCCGCCTCATCGAGTGCCTGGGCCGCGACCGCACCAAGCACCAGGTCGCCGAGGTGACCTCGCTTGGCCTGGTCCAGATGACGCGCAAGCGCGTGGGACAGGGCCTCGTCGAGGCGTTCTCCGAGACCTGCGAGTGCTGCAAGGGCCGCGGCTTCCTGGTGCACGGCGAGCCGGTGCCCGAGGCGTCGAGCAAGCAGCCCGAGCAGCGCCGCAGCCGCGGTGGCCAGGCCAAGAAGAAGCAGCAGGCTCCGGAGCCTGCTCCCGAGACGCACGCGCTCGACGACCGCGAGGAGAACAGAGCGGCCGTCAAGGCCACGCTGGCGTCCATCGCGGCCGCTGCCGAGAAGGCCCACCATGAGGGCGAGGAGCCGCTCGACGAGGCCGCTCCCTCGACTGTGGACGTCACCGCCGCACTGGCGGAGGAGCAGGTCGTGAAGGCGATCGAGGAGGCCGTCGGCGGCGCCGATGCTCCCGCCGAGCCGGTCGACGTGGCTCCCGCGGAGATCCCCGCTCCCGAGAGCGCGGACGAGGCGACTTCCGAGGCCGCGCCGGACGAGGACGGGCAGCAGCGCGAGGAGTAGGGCGCGCCGTTTGACCTGAGGCGGGTCGAACGGGTAAATTAGTGCGTCGGCTCGCGCTCTGGCGCCCACGAAATCCACGGGATCGAGTGGCTGCTGCTGAGTGGACGAGACAGATAAGGCAAACGTTGTGAAGGAAAGAGCGATGGTCTACGCGATTGTGAAGGCTGGCGGACGCCAGGAGAAGGTCTCCGAGGGCGACATCATCGTCGTCAACCGCCTGAAGGCGGAGGCCGGTTCCACCGTCGAGTTCGCCCCGGTGCTGCTCGTCGACGGCGACAAGGTCACCTCGGACGCGAAGGCGCTCGCCAAGGTCAAGGTGACGGCGGAGGTCGTGCAGGACGAGAAGGGTCCCAAGATCGACATCCTCAAGTACAAGAACAAGACCGGATACCGCAAGCGCATCGGTCACCGTCAGGCGCTCACCCGCCTGAAGGTCACGGGCATCAAGTAACCGAGGAGAGCACTCATGGCACACAAGAAGGGCGCGAGCTCCTCGCGCAACGGTCGCGATTCGAATCCCCAGTACCTGGGCGTGAAGCGCTACGGCGGCCAGTCCGTCAAGGCCGGCGAGATCCTCGTCCGCCAGCGCGGCACCCACCACCACCCTGGCCTCGGCGTCGGCCGCGGCAAGGACGACACGCTGTTCGCCCTGGTCGAGGGCACCGTGGAGTTCAGCAACCGTCGTGGCCGCAAGGTCGTCGACGTGGTGGCGGCTGTCTAGCCCCGCATCAGTTTCCCGAAAGGCCCCGTGCTGAGCACGGGGCCTTTCTGCGTCTCCGGGGGTGCGGAGCTTGCGCGAGCTGACGGCTGCGTGCGGGCGCGCGAACCTGCGTCTAGCGCAGCGTGGGCGCAATCTCGTCCGCCATCGCACGGATGGTCGGCTCGGCGTGCGAGAAGAAGCGGAAGTAGCCCTCGCACAGGTGGTTGAGGCCGGGCTCGCCCGAGGGGGTGCGGTCGAAGCGGTCCTTGGGGCAGCCGCCCTCGCAGGCCCACTTCACCGGGCACTCGACGCACTGCTGCGGCAGGCTCGTGCGCTTGGTGCGACCGAACTCCCGCTGCTCAGCGGACTGGAGCATCCCCTGGAACGAGGTGGTCGCGACGTTGCCGAGGCGGTAGCCGGGCTCCACATAGTGGTCGCACGAGTAGACGTCGCCGTTGTGCTCGACGGCCAGCGCCGAGCCGCACTCGGGCGCATGGACGCACATCGAGTACTGCCCCAGGGCGTTGCCGAGCATGACGTCGAAGTGCTGTACGAACACCGTGCCCACGTCGTGCTGGAGCCACTCGTCGAACACCTCGACCAGGAACTCGCCCCACGCCGCGGGGGAGACGCTGCGGCTGGTCACCGCGTCGCCCTGCTGCCGGTAGAGGATGCGCGTGCCGGAGCCGTCCTTCCAGCCCTGCTCGGCGATCGGGAGCTGCTCCTGAGTGACGCGCTCCACGATCGGGATGAACTGCACGTGCCGTGCGCCGAGGTCGTCGCGAAAGAAGCGGTACACCTCGCGTCCGTGGTCCTGGTTGGCCGCGTGCACCGTGCACAGGATGTTGTAGTCGACGCGGTGGCGCGTGAGGATCTCGTGTCCGCGCATGACCTGCTTATGGGTCGCCCGACCGGCCTTGTTGACGCGGTACGCGTCGTGGAGGTGAGCGGGGCCGTCGACACTGAGGCCCACCAGGAAGCGGTGCTCGGCCAGGAACTCGCCCCAGTCGTCGTCCAGCAGCGTGCCGTTGGTCTGGAGCGAGTGCGACACCACCTGCTTGGGGTGCCGCAGCTGCTCCGCGAGCTCGACGGCCCTGCGGAAGAACGCGAGCCCGCGCATCGTGGGCTCGCCGCCCTGCCAGGCGATCTCCACCGGGCCGTCGGGCTGCGACGTCAGGAGGTTCACGAGGTACGACTCGAGGCCTGCCTCGGTCATGCGCTGCCCGTCGGCGTCGTACAGCACCTCCTTCGACAGGAAGAAGCAGTACGTGCAGTCGAGGTTGCAGGCGGCGCCCGTGGGCTTGGCGAGCACGCTGAACGGCAGGCTCGGACGGCCGCCCCGGTCGCCGGCTTCGAAGGGCGGCACCGTCACGACGGTGGGAGGCGTCGATGACGCGCGTGCGTCGTCGGTCATGAATCGATCCAGGGTCGGGTAAGAGTCCAGGGCGCGGGACGGCCTCATGACCGTCCCGCGCCCTGTGGCGCCGCTAGTTCCAGCCTCGCGGGTTCTCGTCCGTCTCGGCGAGGCGTCGCTCGAGCTCGGCGGCGAGGTCCGCGGCCACCTCGGGGTGCTTCGCGAGGACGTCGTACGCCTCGCTCGGGTCGGCCTCGAGGTCGAACAGCCACGGGCCCTTGCTGAACGGGGCCGCGAAGCCCGCGCCGCTCACGCCGTAGAGGTGCGGCTGCTGGGCGTAGTACTTGTACTGGCCGTCGCTGACCGCGAGCAGCTTCTTGCCCGCGTAGTAGTAGTAATAGTCGCTCACCGCATCGTCGGTGCCCTCGAGCGCCGCGACCATGCTCGTGCCGTCGAGGATGCGGTCGGTCGGCGCAGGGATGTCAATCCAGTCGAGCAGCGTCGGGAGGATGTCCGTGCCCATGGCCATGGTGTCGACGGTCCGGCCTCCCTCGAGACCCGCGGGCCAGTGCACCAGGAACGGCACGAGCTGGCCGCCCTCGCTGATCGACCCCTTGCGGCCGCGGTGGTCGCCGGGGTCTCCCTGGAACCAGGGGCCGTTGTCGCTGGTGACGATGATGATGGTGTTGTCGAGCTGACCGGTGGCCTCGAGCTCGTCGACGATGCGGCCGATGCCGTCATCCAGTCCCTCGACGATGTCGCCGTACAGTCCGGCATCGGAGCGGCCCTCGTTCTCGGCGGCGGCGTAGAGCGGCTCGTGCGGGAAGTTGTGCGCGAAGTACAGGAAGAACGGGTCGTCGGTGTCCGCTGCGTCGGCGATGAAGTCGACCGCCGCGTCCGTGTACAGCGCGTCCAGCTCGGTCTGGTCGACCGTCTCGAGCGCGACCTCCTCGTTGTCGTAGATCTTGAACGGCACCATGTCGTTCGAATAGTGCGAGCCGAAGAACGAGTCGAAGCCGAAGTCGTTCGGAAGCGAGCCCTCCGTGTCGCCGATGTGTCACTTGCCGATCATGCCGGTCTCGTACCCGGCGGCCTGGAGGACGTCGGGGATGGTGATCTCGGCCTGGGTGATCCCGAAGCCCTCGGAGATGACGTTGATGATGTTCGTGGCGCCGCTCGAGGGGTGCAGGACCTCGGGCACGCCCGCGCGGGGCGCGAGGCGACCGGTCAGCATCGCGGCGCGCGACGGCGTGCACACGGCCGACGGCGCGTGGTAGTTGGTCATGACCACGCCGTCGGCGGCCAGTGCGTCGATGTTCGGGGTCTTGATCGGGGTGTCGCCCATGAAGCCCAGGTCGCCGTAGCCCAGGTCGTCGTAGTAGACCAGGAGCACGTTGGGCGAGTCGCCCGAGGTCGCCATGCCGCTGAGCTGGTCGAGGTACTCGCGCTTGGAGGCCTCGTGCTCGGGGGAGTTGTCGGGCTTGTTGGTGAGCATCTCCCAGAGCACGTAGCCGATGCCGCCCAGCAGGATCGTGCCGGGGAGCGCGAGCACGAGCCCGGTGTTCTTGAGAATGCGCTTGCCGCGGCCCGACTTGCGGCGAGTGGTCGTCGAGTCCGTCGTCCCCACCTCCTGAGCGTTCTCGTCTGCGGGCTCGGGTGGCAGTGCTGTCGACATCGGCGTCGGGCCTTTCGTGCTGCGGTGAGGGCGGGTCCGGCCACACGGCGGGCACCGCATCCATGCAGGGGCCGCCGGGGTGGAACCGCGGGGTGATACATGAAATGGTGCACTTCTCAGAGTTGAAAGTCAACCAGGCGGTGGAGATTCGGGTCGTTGGTCCTGAGTCGCGCGGGGTCGGGCGCGGGTGCACGCGAGTCGCACCGCACGGGGGTGCCGTATCGTGGAACGCTGGCACCAGGCCACCACCGCGAGCAAGGAGACGCCAATGGCGACATTCGTCGATCGTGCGACGCTCCACGTCGCCGGAGGCAAGGGCGGCCACGGCGTCGCGTCAGTCCACCGCGAGAAGTTCAAGCCGCTCGGCGGCCCCGACGGCGGCAACGGCGGTCACGGCGGCGACGTCGTCCTGGTGGTCGACCCGCAGGTCACCACGCTGCTCGACTACCACCACT
>JAUIBG010000183.1 GCA_030428165.1 Actinomycetes bacterium | reverse complement strand
CCACGTGCAGGGCCGCGACCGAGACCTGAGGGTCGTCGCCCACCTCGCGCAGGCGGCGGCCGGAGCCGGTGACGAGCAGGGTGCCGCCGGCCAGGGCCGGTGCGGGGTCGGGGAGCCGGACGGACGTCTTCTCCGGGAAGACGTGCTCGATGAGGATGTGTCCGGGCACGTAGACGGAGATGTTGCCTGCGGCCGCCTCCGAGGCGCCGATGTCGCTGATGCGGCTTCCCGCGCGGCCGATGTCGTCGAGGATCGATTCGACGAGGGTGCGGTGCTGGCGCTTGGCCATGATGTCCTCCGGGTTGGGGCGTATACGTCGTTGGAACGTTTCAATTATGGGGTGAGGATGAGGCGGGTGCCTCGGTCCAAGGTCCCGTCCCCTAGGCGGGGTCGACGGGAATGAGGCGACGCAGCTGGGTGACGTGACCAGGCTCGAGCTCGGACACGGATGCGACGCCCAGCAGCTTCATCGTGCGCTCGATCTCGGCGGTGAGGATCTCGATCGCGCGGTCCACGCCCTCCTTGCCTCCGGCCATCAGGCCGTAGAGGTAGGCGCGTCCGATCATCGTGAAGTCGGCGCCTACCGCGAGCGAGGCGACGATGTCGGCGCCGGACATGATGCCGGTGTCGACGATGATCGTCGCGTCGTCTCCGAGCGCCCCCCGCACCTTCGGCGTGAGGTGGAACGGGATGGGCGCGCGGTCGAGCTGGCGTCCACCGTGGTTGGACAGTTGGATCGCGTCGACGCCGAGGTCGTGCACCCTCCGGGCGTCGTCGACGGTCTGGATGCCCTTCACGACGACCTTGCCAGGCCACTGATCGCGGATCCACTTCAGGTCCTCGAAGTCGACCGTCGGGTCGAACAGGAAGTCCAGCAGCTCGCCGATCGTGCCGTCCCACTCCTTCAGTGCCGCGAACTCGAGCGGCTCCGTGGTGAGGAAGTTCCACCACCATTCGGGGCGGGGGATCGCGTTCAGCACGGTGCCGAGAGTGAGCTGCGGCGGGATCGAGAAGCCGTTGTAGCGGTCGCGCAGGCGGGCCCCTGCCACGGGCACGTCGACCGTCACGACGAGCGTGTCGAAGCCGGCATCGGCGGCCGCAGAGACCAGCCCCATCGACTTGTCGCGGTCCTTCATCATGTACAGCTGGAACCACTTCCTGGCGTCGGGTGCGGCCGCGGCGACCGCGGCTGGCGACGTGGTGCCCAGGGTGGAGAGCGTGAAGGGGATGCCGGCGCGTCCGGCCGCGGTGACGCCGGCGATCTCGCCCTCGGCCTGCATCATGCGCGTGAAGCCGGTCGGGGCGATCGCGAACGGCAGGGCGGAGGTGCCGCCCAGGATGTCGACGGACATGTCCAGCTGCGAGACGTCGCGCAGGATTGCGGGCTGGAACTCGATGTCCTCGTACGCCTGGCGTGCACGGGCGAGCGACAGCTCCATCTCCGCGGCACCGTCGGTGTAGTCGAATGCCCCCGTGGGCGTGCGGCGCTTGGCGATGCGCTGCAGGTCGTAGATGGTGTGCGCTCCTGCGAGCCTCGCGTGACGGGCGTCGAGGTCGATGCCCTTGAACTTCACGAGGGAGAGCAGGGACGCGACGTCGGGGACCTGCCTCTTCATCTTCATGACTGGTGCCTAGCCCTTCGTGGTGGGGGTGTACTCGATGGTGTCGGTCGTGGTCGCGATGGTAGCGCGGATCTCTTCCAAAGATCCGATGATTCCGGCCGTCCTGGCCTGGACCATGACGTTGCCGAACGCGGTCGCCTCGACGGGGCCGGCGACGACCGTGAGGCCGGCGCGATCCGCGGTGCGCTGGCACAGCAGCGTGTTGAGTGAGCCGCCCCCGGTGATGTGAATGGTGCCGACAGGCTTGCGTGCCAGCGACGATGCGGTGTGCACGGCCTCGGCGAAGGCCTGCGCGAGCGACTCGACCACGAGACGGGCGATCGCGGCCGGCTCATCGGCCACGGGGACGTCGTGCGCGGCGCACCACGCCAGGATGCGCGCCGGCATGTTCCCTGGTGCGCTGAACGTCGGGTCGTTGGGATCGATGAGGCGCTCGGGCGCGGGCAGCGCGGCCGCCTGCGCGAGCAGCGACGGGAGGTCGGCGCCCCATTCCTTGACGCACTCGTTGAGCAACCACAGCCCCATGACGTTGTGCAGGAACCTGGTGCGGCCGTCCACGCCGCCCTCGTTGGTGAAGTTCGCCTCGCGTGCCGCGTCGGAGACCTCGGGCGCCTCGAGCTCGACGCCCACCAGGCCCCAGGTGCCGCACGAGATGTAGGCGCAGTCGTCGGTGAGCATCGGCGTGCCCACCACGGCCGACGCGGTGTCGTGCGAGCCGACCGTGACGACGCGGGTGCCGCGTGACAGGCCCGTCGTGGCCGCAGTGTCCGCGGTGATCGCGCCCACCTCCGTGCCGGGGTCCACCAGGGGAGCCCACCGGTTGTGGTTCCGGCCCAGCCTGGTCATGAGCTCGAGATCCCAGTTGCCATTGATGCCCAGCAGTCCGGTGGTCGAGGCGTTCGTGCGCTCGGTCACGTCGGCGCCCGAGAGGCGGAACGTGACGATGTCGGGGATGAGGGAGATGCGGTCGACCCCGTTCATGCGCTCCGGGGCCTCGGTGGCCAGCTGGTAGAGCGTGTTGAACGGAAGGAACTGCAGTCCGTTGCGGCGGTACAGCTCCTCGAACGGGACGAGCGAGTGGACGGACTGGACGCCGCGCTCGCAGCGCTCGTCGCGGTAGTGGAAGGGCTCGTCGATCATGCGCGAGCCGGAGAACAGCGCGTAGTCCACCGCCCACGAGTCGACGCCGATGCTGACGATGTCGCCCACGCTCCCCAGGCCGGCGATCGAGGCGTCGATCAGCCCGGTCAGGTCCCAGTGCAGCCCGCTGGGGCGCTTCACCGGTCCGTTGGGAAACCGCGTCACCGTCTCCAGTCGGAGGGTGTCGGGTCCGACCTCCGCAGCGATCACCCGTCCGGATGTCGCCCCGAGGTCGATCGCGGCGACCTTGACCGTGCTCATCGATGGCCTGCTTTCTGTGGTGCTGAGTGGGGAGGCGGGCCGCGTGGCGCGCGGCCCGCCCCAGTCGTCTATCGGAGGAAGGCGGCCGCCACGCCCGCGTCGACGGGGATGTGGAGTCCGGTGGTGTGGGTCATGTCGGGGCCGGTGATCATCGCGCACGCGTTAGCGATGTTCTCCGGGAGCACCTCGCGCTTGAGAATGGTGCGCTGGGCGTAGAACTTGCCCAGGTCCTTCTCCTCGATGCCGTAGGTCTTCGCCCGGTTGGCTCCCCATCCGCTCGCGAAGATGCCCGAGCCCTGGACCACGCCGTCGGGGTTGATGCCGTTGACCTTGATGCCGAACTCGCCGAGCTCGACGGCGAGCAGGCGCACCTGGTGGGCCTGGTCGGCCTTGGTGGCCGAGTAGGCGATGTTGTTCGGGCCCGCGAACACCGCGTTCTTCGACGCGATGTAGACGATGTCGCCGCCCATCTCCTGCTCGATCATCACCTTCGCGGCGGCCTGGGACACGAGGAACGAGCCCTTGGCCATGACGTTGTGCTGCAGGTCCCAGTCGGCCGCGGTGGTCTCCAGGAGCGACTTCGACAGGCTGAGGCCTGCGTTGTTGACGACGAGGTCCACGCCGCCGAAGGCGAGCACGACCTCGTCCATCGCGGCCTTCACCGCGTCGGGGTCGGCGACGTTGGCCGCGACGCCGACGGCCACGTCGGAGTCGCCCAGCTCCTCGGCGACCGCCTGGGCCTTCTCGAGGTCGAGGTCCGCGATCACGACGCAGGCACCCTCGGCGGCCAGGCGCGTCGCGATGGCCTTGCCGATGCCGCCGGCCGCGCCGGTGACGAGCGCGACACGGGTGGCGTGGCTCTTGGGCTTGGGCATGCGCTGGAGCTTGGCCTCCTCGAGGGCCCAGTACTCGATGTTGAACTTCTCGCGGTCGGTGATCGGCGCGTAGGTGCTCAGTGACTCGGCGCCGCGCATCACGTTGATCGCGTTGACATAGAACTCCGAGGCCACGCGCGCGGTCTGCTTGTTGCGACCGAACGCGAACATGCCGACACCGGGCACCAGCACAATGGCCGGGTCCGCGCCGCGGATCGCGGGGGAGTCCTCGTCGGCGTGGGCGTCGTAGTAGGCCTG
>JAUIBG010000182.1 GCA_030428165.1 Actinomycetes bacterium | reverse complement strand
TACTCCGTCTCGAGACCGACGACCCGCATCGGCTACAGCCCCGGCGCCTTGCCAGCCGCCACCGCGCGCGCCTCGGCGATCTCGTCGCCCACGGCGGTCTGCACGTGCTCGATCGAGACTCCCCTGCGCCCGGTCTGCACCATCGCCTTGATCGCGCGGGTCTTGGCGCGGTCCACGACGTTGCGCATCAGCGCGCCGGAGGCGTAGCTCGAGATGTCGGCCTGCGAGTACAGGCCGTCGGCCGCGATGTCGATCAGCACGCCGACGGCCTGCTCCTCGCCGCCCGTCGACACCACGAGATCGTGGTCGATCGGGACGCCTGCGGTGAGGTACTTGCCGAGGATGTCCTTCGCTGCGGCCTTGTCAGGACGCGCCACCTCGATCTTCACGTCGAGGCGGCCAGGGCGCAGGATCGCGGGGTCGATCATGTCCTCGCGGTTCGAGGCGCCGATGATCAGGACGTTGTCCAGGGTCTCGACGCCGTCCAGCTCCGTCAGCAGCTGGGGCACCACGGTGGTCTCGATGTCGGAGCTCACGCCGGAGCCGCGGGCGCGGAACAGCGCCTCCATCTCGTCGAAGAACACCACGACGGGGGCGCCTGAGCCGGCCTTCGAGCGCGCGCGCTCGAAGATCGTCCTGATGTAGCGCTCCGTCTCGCCCACGTACTTGTTCAGCAGCTCGGGGCCCTTGACGGACAGGAAGTACGAGCGGTCGGCGCCCACGGCATCGGCCAGCGAGTGCGCGACGGCCTTGGCGATCAGGGTCTTGCCGCAGCCTGGAGGGCCGTACAGCAGCAGGCCGCGCGGCGGGCGCAGCGCGTGCTCGCGGTACAGCTCGGGGTGCGTCAGCGGGAGCTCGATCGCGTCCCTGATGCGCTCGATCTGCGGACCCAGGCCGCCGATCGCGGCGTAGTCGACGTCCGGCACCTCCTCGAGCAGCAGCGCCTCCACGCCGGAGCGGTCCACGCGCTCGGACGCGAAGCCGGTGCGCGGGTCGATGATGACGGTGTCGCCCTCGTGGAGGCGGGCGTGGGCGTCGCCGCCCACCAGGATCACGACCCTCTCGTCCTCGCCGCGCGACACCACGAGCGCGCGGTGGTCGTCGATCACCTCGCGCACGATCGCGCCCTGGCCCACGCCGTCCGACGCTGCCGAGGCGACGACCACGTTCAGCGGGTTGAGCAGGACATCGTCTCCAGGGCGCAGGTTGTGCACGTCGGGCGCGACGGCGACGCGCATCTTGCGGCCGTTGACGACCACGTCGGCGTGGCCGTCGGCCCACGCGACGAAGGTGCCGAAGGTCTGCGGCGGCTCCTGGAGCTCGGCGAGCTTGGTGCGGGTGTCGGCGAGCGACTCGCGGGCCGCCGCCAGCAGGCGCTCGAGCTCCGTGACGCGGCGCGCCAGCGCCGCAGTCCTGTCCTGATCCTCGCTCACCATCAGCCCTCGCCCTCCTCGTCTCGCGACACGTGGCCGAACTCGTCGCCCTCGTGCGCCTCGCGCGCCAGCTCGGCGTGCCTGGCGGCATCGCGTCCCACCTTGCGCACCTTCTTGTCCGAGGAGCGGCGCTCGCCCAGGTCCTCCGGCGTCCACTCGTCCTCGACGTACGCGCCCTTCGCGGGCCTGCGGTGCCGCGCCGGCGCCTCGACGCCAGGAGCCATGCGGCGCGCGGTGAGCAGGAAGCCCGTGTGCCCGATCATGCGGTGGTCGGGGCGCACCGCGAGGCCCTCGAGGTGCCACGTGCGCACCATCGACTCCCACGCCTGCGGCTCGGTGTAGCCGCCGTGCTCGCGCAGAGCCTCGGCGAGGCGCGACAGCTGGGTCGTCGTGGCCACGTACGCGAGGAAGACGCCTCCAGGCGCCAGCACATCGGCGGCCGCCTCGATGTTCTCCCAGGGGGCGAGCATGTCGAGCACGACCCTGTCGGCGCCCTGCGGGCCTACGGCCGCGAGCGCGCGGTCGGCGAAGTCCCCGACCTCGAGCGTCCAGGCAGGGTGCTCTCCTGCGAAGTGCGACTCGACATTGCCTCGCGCGATCGTGGCGAAGTCCTCGCGCCTCTCGATCGACACGACGCGGCCGCGGTCGCCCACGGCGCGCAGCAGCGACATCGTGAGCGCTCCGGATCCCACGCCGGCCTCGACGACGGTGGCACCGGGGAAGATGTCGCCCATCTGGACGATCTGGCCAGCGTCCTTGGGGTACACGACAGCCGCGCCGCGGGGCATGGACATCACCATGTCGCTCAGCAGAGGCCGCAGCGCGAGCAGCGGGGTGCCGTTCGACGTGCTCACGACGGAGCCCTCGTCGACTCCGATCAGCTCGTCGTGCCCCAGGTGGCCCCGGTGGGTGTGGAACACCTTGCCGGGCTCCAGCACGATCGTGTGCGGCCGCCCCTTCGCGTCGGTGAGCTGAACGCGGTCTCCCGCCTTGAGCGGGCCTCTGCGCCCTCGCGCGCCCGTAGGAATCTCGTGACCGGTCATAGGGATACCAGTCTAGGGCGCTAGGACAGGGCCGCAGCGGCCCCGGCGAGCGTCAGGACGCCCACCGGCGCGCCGTCGCGGATCACAGCCCAGGCGTCAGCCTTGCCGTTCCACTTCATCACCTCGGCGACGAGCTGCTCGGCATCCGCCTCGGCCGGCATCAGCGCGCCGCGGGCGAGCGGCGACATGACGGCCCTGAGGTCCGCGCTGTCGCGCTGATCCGCGGGCACGTCGCCGAACCGCTCGACCGGCGCATACCCGGCGGGCACGCCGTCGTCGGCGAGGACGATCACGGTCTGGGCGCCCGTCGCCGATGCGGTGGCGAGCGCCTTGCTGAGGGTCGCCCGGTAGCCGAGCGGCACGCCGGGCACCATGATCGCGCCGGCGGACACGGCCTCGCGGCGCTCGATGAGGTCGGCTCGCTTGATCGCGGCCGATGCCGCGGGCCACAGCAGCGTGAAGATCACGAACGCGAAGAGCGCGTCGAAGATGTCGGGGGTCCCGCCGGTGAGCAGCGGATAGCCGATGAGGTAGAGCACCACGGCGATCGCGATGGCGCGGCCCGCCCAGCCAGCGACGACAGTTCCGGTGCGACGCCGGCCGGTCGCGCCCCACACCACGGCCTCGAGCACCTGCCCGCCGTCGAGCGGCAGTCCAGGCAGCGCGTTGAAGACACCCAAGTAGATGTTGGTCCACATCACCCACCACACGATGATCTCGGCGGCGCCGCCGAGCGGCACGGTGAAGTAGACGGCCGCGGTGAGCGCGGCGAGAACGCCGTTGGCCACGGGGCCTGCCAGCGCCGTGAGCGCGGCCACGCCGGGTGACATCCCCTTCGCATCGAAGGTGGTGTGGCCGCCGAACACCGTGAGGACGATCTCGTGGACGGTGCGACCTCCGGCGCGCGCCGTCGCCGCGTGCGCCAGCTCGTGGACCAGCACCGACAGCACGAGCGAGACGCCCAGGATGATGCCGAACACGATCGCGTCGCGGGTCTCCAGCCCGGCGGACGTGCTCAGCACCCACACGAGCAGCGCCAGCACGAGCAGGGTCGACAGGCGCATCACGATCGGCGCGCCGAACGCGCGGCCCACGGTGATCGCGCCGGGTGAGCGCCGGCGCGGCGCTGGGGAACTGGGTGCCATGCGGTCAACCGTACGGTCCCGCCCCCGTCCCCGCGGCTCGTTTCGCCCCCAGCGCACCGCCTGTCCGGTTCCCGGCCCATGTCGGGGCACCGTCCTAGAGTGTCGTGCATGCCTCGACCCCCCGCGCTGTCGCCCTCGCGGGCCGGCGACTTCAAGCAGTGCCCGCTGATGTTCCGCCTGAGGGTGGTCGACCGCCTGCCCGAGCCGCCATCGGCCGCCGCGACGCTCGGGACCCTGGTGCACGCGGTGCTCGAGGACCTCTACGACCGCGACGCCGACGACAGGACGATGGACGCCGCGCACGCGATGGTCGCGCCCCAGTGGGAGGCGATGCTGGCGAAGGACGCAGGCCTCGCGGAGCTCCACGCCGACGAGACGGAGCTCCTGCGGTGGCTGGACGAGGCGCGCGGGCGCCTCACGACCTACTTCCGGATGGAGAACCCGACCAGGCTCGAGCCCGCGGCGCGCGAGGACTTCGTCGAGTACCAGCTGCCCGACGGACCGCTGCTGCGAGGGATCATCGACAGGGTGGACGTCGCGCCAGACGGATCGATCCGCATCATCGACTACAAGACCG
>JAUIBG010000181.1 GCA_030428165.1 Actinomycetes bacterium | reverse complement strand
GCGGTCGCCGATGGTGGGGTGGCGCTTGCCGGCGCTCATGGAGACGCCGCCGAGCGTGACGTTGTGGAAGATCAGCACGTCGTCGCCGACGACGGCGGTCTCGCCGATCACGACGCCCATGCCGTGGTCGATGAAGACGCGACGCCCGAGCGTCGCACCGGGGTGGATCTCGATCCCGGTGCGACGTCGCGCGTACTGGGACCACAGCCGGCCGTAGAACTTGAACCCGTGCTCCCACAGCCAGTGCGCGACGCGGTGGTGCCACACCGCGTGAACGCCCTGGTAGGAGAGGGCGACCAGCAGCCACGAGTGGGCTGCGGGGTCGCGCACGAGTGCCGCGCGCACGTCTTCGATCATGCGCCCGAGGAGGCCGATGCGGTCTGTCACGTGAATCAGTCCATCAGGTCCGAGTAGAGGATGGAGGAGAGGTAGCGCTCGCCGAATGAGGGGATGACGACGACGATCGTCTTGCCCGCGTTCTCGGGGCGCTTGGCCACCTGGATGGCGGCGTTCAGCGCCGCGCCGGAGGAGATGCCGACGAGCAGGCCCTCGCGGCGAGCGGCGTCGCGTGCGGTGACGACCGCGGTGTCCGCGTCGACGTCGATGACCTCGTCGTAGATCTCGGTGTTGAGGATCTCGGGGACGAAGTTCGCGCCGATGCCCTGGATCTTGTGGGGGCCGGGCTCGCCGCCGTTGAGGATGGGGCTCTCGGCGGGCTCGACCGCGATGACCTGGACGGACGGCTTCTTGGCCTTGAGGACCTCGCCGATGCCGGTGATGGTGCCGCCGGTGCCGACGCCGGCGATGACGATGTCGACCTCGCCGTCGGTGTCGTTCCAGATCTCCTCCGCGGTGGTCTTGCGGTGGATCTCGGGGTTGGCCTCGTTGGCGAACTGGCGGGCCAGGATCGAGCCGGGGCGCTCCGCCTGGATCTGGTTGGCGGCCTCGACGGCGCCCTTCATGCCGCCCGCGGCGGGGGTGAGGATGAGCTCGGCGCCGAACGCGCGCAGCAGGGCGCGGCGCTCCTTGGACATCGACTCGGGCATCGTCAGCACGACGTTGTAGCCGCGCGCCGCGCCGACCATCGCGAGCGCGATGCCGGTGTTGCCCGAGGTGGCCTCGACGATGGTGCCGCCGGGCTGCAGGTCACCCGACGCCTCGGCGGCGTCGACGATCGCGACGCCCAGGCGGTCCTTGACCGAGTTGGCGGGGTTGTAGAACTCGAGCTTGCCGAGCACGGTCGCTCCGGCGCCCTCGGTGAGCTTGTTGATCTTGACGAGCGGCGTGTTGCCGATCAGCTTGGTGGCATCGTCGTAGATGCGGGCCATTGTCATCTCCTTGTGTGGCTGGTGCGTTCCGCCGCCTCAGTACAACGACAGAAGCGGTGAATCATTCCGATAGGTGTGTCAGTCGTGAGTGTCTCGTGCGGGTGCGCGGATGGGCGCCGGGGCGAGCGGTGACGCGGCGGGCAGGGATGCGCGCGGCTGCAGACGTCAGCGCTCTAGAGACAGAGGCAGCAGGTCGTGATGGGCATGAGGGCGCGCGTCAGCGGCGCGGCGGTCATACGGTGGTGCTGCATGCTCTCGACGATAGCGCCGCAGCGGGGGAGTCTGCAACTTTGTCGATGCATTTAATAGTCTAGATCTATTGAAATCCAGCGCACGCCGCCTATGCCGTGCGGGTCCGTGCGCTCCCTCGTCTCGCATCACGGGATCTTCGCTTCGCATCGAGAACTTGGATTGGTGCATTTGTCCGTTCCTGCCGATAAATGACTGTCGGCGCCTGCAAGGCGGCGGCGATGGCAGAGATGGCGATTGACCCCCCTGAGGTGTGACCCGTGCAGCAGTTGAGTGTGTTCCGTGGTGGCCTGCGCATGCGCGCTCTCGGCGCATTGGCGGTGCTGCTCAGCGTCGCCATAGTCGTCGCGGCCCCGCCGGCCGCACGTGCGGCCAGCAGCTTCCCCGACGTGCCGCCGAGCCACACCTTCTACACGCACATCTCCTGGCTCGCGGACCAGGGCATCACCTACGGCTACGCCGACGGCTCGTTCGGCCCCGACGACTCGGTGACGCGAGGTCAGCTCGCGGCATTCCTCTACAAGATGGCGGGCTCGCCCGACTACACACCGCCGTCGACGCCGACGTTCCCAGACGTCTCGCGCTCGAACACGTTCTACAAGCACGTGGAGTGGCTTGTCTCCACGGGGATCGCCTCGGGATACTCGAACGGCAGGTTCGGGGTGTCCGACTCGGTGACCCGCGGGCAGATGGCGGTGTTCCTGTACAACCTCGCGGGCTCGCCCAAGTTCGACGTCCCGTGGATTCCGACGTTCCCCGACGTCTCGCTCGCCAACGCGTTCTACCTGCACGTCGAGTGGCTCGCCACGACCGGTGTCTCGGCGGGCTACGCCAACGGCGACTTCGGGCCATCGGCGAGCGTGACCCGCGGCCAGATCGCAGCGTTCCTCTACAAGTACTCGAGGCTCGACGCCTCGGCATTCGAGGACTCGGCCTCCGGCTCGGACGCCACTGTGCCGACGCAGCGCGAGGCGGCGGCCGCCTACTGCGCCTCGACGCCGCAGTCGACCCTCAGCCCCAGGAACTCCTCCGACCTGCTCACCGCGGCGAACAAGGAGCGTGCGGTGCTGGGTCTCGCGCCGCTGACCTGGAGCTCGACGCTCGCCTCAGCCGCGAGCGGCTGGTCGGCGACGCTCGCGTCGCGCGACGACGCGACCTCTGCGCTGCACGACCAGCTCGCACACAACCCGAACGCGCCCGGCGCGGAGAACGTGGCGATGTCGTACTTCTCCGCCGGTCAGTCGAGGGCGTCCGCTGCGACAATCGCGCATCGCGGCTGGGTGGCCTCCTATGGTCACTGCATGAACATGCTGAGCGCCAGCTACTCGCGCATGGGCGCCGGCATGGCGATGACCTCAGACGGCACGACCTGGTACTCGACGGTCAACTTCAACTAGAGCGTGAGATGCAACAGGGGCCTCAGCCGATCGGCTGAGGCCCCTCTGTTGCGCTACGACGACTGAAGCGTCGCCCCGCAGTGGAGCGGGTGACGGTGTCTGGTCTCGCGACATCGTTCACTGATGTGTCGGGACATCGTTCACATGGTGGGTTCTTCGACGATGAGCCATGGCGGATGCAGACAAGAACCGGGTCGTGGTGCTGGCGGTCGTCGAGGGCGGGTTGAGCGTGGCGGAGGCGGCCGAGCGTTTCGGGCTCTCGCGCCGCTGGATCTACGCTCTGCTGGCGCGCTATCGGGCTCACGGCGCGGCCGGTCTCGAGCCGCGCTCGCGCGCCCCGCGCACCTCGCCACAGGCCACATCACCGGTGGTGAGGGCGCGGATCCTGGCGCTGCGTGACGCGTTGACGTCCGAGGGTCTGGACGCGGGAGCGGAGTCCATCGCGGCCCGGCTCGCGTGTGATGGCCTGGCGGTTCCCGCGACGTCGACGATCTGGCGGATCCTGCGCGACGGTGAGCGCGTCACACCGCAGCCGCGCAAACGGCCCCGCTCGTCCTGGAGACGGTTCGAGGCTCCGGCACCGAATGGCTGCTGGCAGTCCGACATGACCCACTGGCGCCTGGCCGACGGCACCGAGGTCGAGGTCGTCTCCTGGCTCGACGACCACTCCAGGTTCCTGCTGCACATCTCCGTCCACGACGTCGTGACCGCCCCGATCGTCACGGAGACGTTCCTGACCACGGGAAGACGGAGCCTGCCCCGCTTTCGTGGACACCTGATCTGAGGCGATGATCGTCTTGGAAGGGAGTTCCGCAGATGCCTGCACCAAAGTCGCCGGAGTTCCGGCGGAGAGCATTGGATCTGGTCGATCAGGGAGAGCCTGTGGCGGCCACGGCCCGCAATCTAGGAATCAGCGAGTCGTGTTTGCGCCGGTGGATGGCGCAGGCCGAGGTCGACTCGGGCCAGCGTGAGGGGCTGACCAGCGCAGAGAAACGCGAGCTGGTCGAGCTGCGTCGCAAGAACCGCGTGTTGGAGACCGAGATCGAGATCCTCAAGCGTGCCTCGGCGTACTTCGCAAGGGAGAACGTGCTCCCAGAATAGGGTTCCGGCTCGTCCACGAGCTCGCTGCGGACGGGTTCTCCGTCGCGGTGACGTGCCGGATCTTGAGGGTCTCTCGCGCCGGCTACTACGCGTGGCGCTCCCGTCCCGCCTCGGCGCGAGCCAGTGAGGACG
>JAUIBG010000180.1 GCA_030428165.1 Actinomycetes bacterium | reverse complement strand
GCAAGACGGGCATTACGGTGGACCACGAGAAGGCCTTCCTCTTCGAGTGACGTTAGACACCACTCAGAATGGAGGCCTTCTCCCTACTCCCGCGTCACCAACGATCTGACCGAGTACACCTAGGCCGCGACCCGTGCCGGCTCCTGGCCGGGGAGGGCCGCCACGGCGCGGGGTGCGCGCACGAGGAGCCAGCCCGCGAACCAGAACTCGGCGACCATCGAGAGCACGGCGACGATCGGCAGCATCACGGCGCCGACCGACTCGTACTCCACGAGCGTCAGCTGGAGCGTCGCATCGGCCACGTACGCGAATCCGGCGGCGCCGAGCACGATGCCGAGCACACGGGGACCCATGCGTGAGCCCAGCAGGATCGAGGCGATCGCGATGAGGTGCAGGCCGAACACCGCGAGGCCGATCTGCCACACGATGTCGAAGCCCGTCATCGCGATCATGGTGAGCGACTCGCGCTGGGCGTCCGCCAGTCCGTGCAGTGTCTCCGTGCCGGTGGCGATCTCCGCGGCCAGCAGCATGAAGCCCGCGGAGACCGCGAGGATCGCGCTGTAGGCCAGGCGCAGCCACGCCGCCAGCAGCGACCGTGCCTCGCCGGTGCCGCGCAGCAGCACGTGCAGCGCCCACGCGATCACGATGTCGAGCGCCGCGATCACGACGAAGGCGAGGGCGCCGAGCCGGAAAGCGGACTCCTGGTCGGCGATGTTCTCCATCGTCGCGGCGGCGTCGTCGGCGACGACGAGGGCCTCGACGACGAAGAAGTTGGCGAGGATCGCGAGGGCGAACATCGCGGCGTAGGCGGCGCCGGCGACGATTGCGGCGGTGGACGGGCGGGTCAGGTGCGTCGTGGTCATGATCAGTTCTCCTTGTGGTGTCTGCGTGGCGGTCAGGCGGCGTCGCGGACGGTGACGACGGCCTTGCCGGCGATGCGGCCGGCGGCGAGGTCGGCGAGCGCGTCGTTCGCGCGCTCGAGCGGGTAGGCGGCGGTGACCGCGGGGCGGACGACGCCGGCCTCGAAGCGGTCGCGCAGGCGGTCGAGTGCCTCCGCGGTGGTGGCGGCCATCAGGCCGATCAGGCGCTGGCTCGTGAAGCGGGACAGCATTCCGGCGAGCACGGCGCGGCCCGCGCCGCCAGCGATGGGGCCGCCGCCCTCGCCTCCGACGATCACGAGAGTGCCCTCGGGGGACAGGATGCGGCGGAGGCGGCGCAGCGACGTGAGGCCGCCGGCGACGATGATGACGTCGAACTCGAGGTCCATGGCGGTCACGTCCGTCGTGCTGTAGTCGACGACGGACGTGGCGCCGAGTCCGCGCACGAAGTCGGCCTTCGGGCCGGAGGCGACGCCGGTGACCTCGGCTCCGGCCGCGGCGGCGAGCTGCACCGCGTACGAGCCGACTCCGCCGGCCGCGCCGAGCACCAGGACGCGATGGCCCTGCTTGACCTCGGCGGCGTCGACGACCGCCTTCTGTGCCGTCACTCCCGAGACCGGAGCCGCGGCGGCGTCGGTGAAGGACATCCCGACGGGCATCGGCGCGATCTGCGAGGCCTTGGCCGTCGCGAACTGGGCGTACGAGCCGTCCGCGGTGCCGTACACGCGGTCGCCGACTCCCACGCCGGTGACTCCCTCGCCCACCTCGACGATGACGCCGGCGACGTCCGAGCCCTGCACCGGCTGGGCGGGACGGGCGAACCCGAAGCCGAAGATCCGGATGACGAACGGGCGGCCGGTGGCCAGGTGCCAGACGCCGCGGTCGACGCCCGCGGCGTGGACCTCGACGAGGACCTCGCCGGCGGCGGGGGCGGGGCGGGGCATCGTCTCGACGGCGATGGCCTCGGGGCCGGTGTAGGAGCGCTGCACGGCGGCGCGCATGGTGGTGGTGGATGTGGCGGTGGTCGTGCTGGACATGTGGTTCCTCCCCAGGAAACGCAGTGGCATCGGCGGGTTCCAATGCTCGTTCGTACTTAGTACGACTGCTACGATGGAGACTAGACGTACTTAGTACGAAACGTCAAGGGCTCATGTGAGAGGACTGTGAGAATGGCCGAGAAGCAGGGAGGACGCCGCCGACTCTCCCAGGCGATCGTGGTGGACGCCGCGATGGATCTGGCCGATGCGCAGGGCATCGAGGCGCTCACGATCCGCCACCTGGCCGAGGCGCTCGGCACTAAGCCGATGACGCTCTACCACCACGTCGACGGCAAGGACGCGGTGCTCGCCGCGATGGTCGAGCGGGTGTTCGGCGAGATCCAGGACCCGCCGGAGGAGCTGCCCTGGCGCGAGGCCATCAGGGTCAGGTGCGTCTCCGCCAAGGAGGTGCTCGTGCGTCACGCGTGGGCGGTGCGGCTGCTCGAGACCGGAACGTCTCCGGGGCCTGTCTCGCTGGCGCACCACGAGGCGGTGCTCGCGGCGTTCGCCAGGGGAGGGCTGCCCCTGCCCCTGATGGCGCACGCCTATGCGATCCTCGACAGCTTCATCTACGGCTTCGCGATCCAGGAGGCGGGCCTGCCCGTGCAGGGCGGCGAGGGCAGTGCCGAGCTCGCCGAGGAGATCTCCTCGACCTTCTTCGACCCCGAGGTGTTCCCGAACCTCGTGAGGCTCACCGTCGACCACGTGATGCAGCCCGGATACTCATTCGGGTCGTCCTTCGAGTTCGGCCTCGACATGCTGCTCGACGGCTTCGAGGCGCGCATCCCGACCGCGTAGCGGCGCGCGTCCCTGCGGTGTCGCACCGCGAGGCGACAATGGTGCGGTGCCCCTGTACCGAGACGACGCGATCGTGCTGCGCACCCACAAGCTGGGTGAGGCCGACCGCATCGTCACGTTCCTGACGCGGCGCCACGGCAAGGTCCGCGCGGTCGCGAAGGGCGTGCGCAGGACGAGCTCCCGCATCGGCTCCAGGGTCGAGCCGTTCATGCTCGCCGACGTGCAGTTCTACGAGGGCCGCAATCTCGACATCGTGAGCCAGGTCGAGACGCGGCATGCGTATGCGGGTCCCATCGCCGCCGACTACTCGCTCTACACCGCAGCGACGGCCATGGTCGAGACGATCGACAAGGTCGTGACGCACGAGCGCGAGGACGCGCGCGAGCACTTCGACCTGCTCCACGGGGCGCTGGGGACGCTGAGCCGGCGTGAGCATGACGCTGGCCTGGTGCTCGACTCGTTCCTCCTGCGCACCCTCGCTCTCGCCGGATACGCCCCCAGCTTCGACGCGTGCGCGTCGTGCCGCAGGCCGGGGCCGCACCGGGCCTTCGCGGTGGCGGGCGGGGGCGCGGTGTGCGACGACTGCCGCCCGTCGGGTGCGGCCGCGCCCACCCCGGAGGCCTTCGCCCTGCTGGGTGCGCTGCTCACGGGAGCGTGGGCGGCCGCCGATGCCTCGGATCCCCGGCATCGGCGCGAGGCGGCGGGACTCGTGGCCGCCTACGCCCAGTTCCACCTCGAGCGCCGGGTCGCCTCGCTCGCCCTCGTCGAGCGCGACTAGGGTCTGACTCCATGAGCGTCGACGCCCCCTTCCCGCACGCCTCAGGCGCCGTGCCGCCCGAGATTCCGGCCGACCTCGTGCCGCGGCACGTGGCCGTGGTGATGGACGGCAACGGGCGCTGGGCCAAGGAGCGCGGGCTGCCGCGCACCGCTGGCCACGAGCGCGGCGAGGCGTCGCTCCTCGACGTGGTCGCCGGCGCGATCGAGATCGGCGTCACCCACCTCAGTGCGTACGCCTTCTCCACCGAGAACTGGAAGCGCAGCCCCGATGAGGTGCGCTTTCTCATGGGCTTCAACAGGGACGTGATCCGCCGCCGACGCGACGAGATGGCGAGCTGGGGCGTGAGGGTCCGGTGGGCGGGGAGACGGCCCCGGCTGTGGAAGTCGGTGATCGACGAGCTCGAGAGGGCCGAGCGGATGACGGCTGACAACACCGTGCTCACCCTCACGATGTGCGTGAACTACGGGGGCAGGGCCGAGATCGCGGATGCGGCCAAGGCGCTCGCGGCCGATGCGGCGGCCGGCAGGATCGATCCAGCCAAGGTGAACGAGAAGACGTTCGCGCGCTACCTCGACGAGCCCGACATGCCCGACGTCGACCTGTTCTGGCGCAGCAGCGGCGAGCAGCGCAGCAGCAACTTCCTGCTGTGGCAGGCGGCCTACGCCGAGTACGTGTTCTCCGATGTGCTGTGGCCCGACGTGGACCGCACCCACCTGTGGGCGGCTATCGA
>JAUIBG010000019.1 GCA_030428165.1 Actinomycetes bacterium | reverse complement strand
GCACGTCCTGCTTCTGCACGTCGCGGAAGTACTCCGCCATCGTCAGGGCGGACAGGGCGACGCGCAGACGCGTGCCCGGCGGCTCGTCCATCTGGCCGAAGACCAGGGCGGTCTGGTTGATGACGCCAGACTCGGTCATCTCCTCGATGAGGTCGTTGCCCTCACGCGTGCGCTCGCCCACGCCGGCGAACACGGAGACGCCGTTGTGGTTGTTGGCGACGCGGTAGATCATCTCCTGGATGAGGACCGTCTTGCCGACGCCCGCACCGCCGAAGAGGCCGATCTTTCCGCCCTGCACGTACGGGGTGAGGAGGTCGATGACCTTGATGCCGGTCTCGAACATCTGAGTCTTGGACTCGAGCTGGTCGAAGGCCGGGGGCTTGCGGTGGATGGGCCACGTCTCGGTCACCTCGAGGGTCTCGCCCTCCTTGAGGTTCAGCGGCTGACCGGTCACGTTGAACACGTGGCCCTTGGTCACGTCGCCGACCGGCACGGAGATCGGGGCGCCCGTGTCGGACACCTCGGCGCCGCGGACCAGGCCGTCGGTGGGCTTCAGCGCGATGGCGCGCACCATGTTGTCGCCCAGGTGCTGCGCGACCTCGAGGGTGAGGTGCAGGATGCCCTCGTCCTCGCCCTGCGCCGAGAGGTGGATCTCGGTGGTCAGCGCGTTGTAGATGTCCGGGATGGCGTCGGACGGGAACTCGATGTCGACGACCGGGCCCGTCACACGCGTGACGCGGCCGATCGCAGGCGCGGTGGCGTCCTGCGCGGGTGCTTCTGCGGTGGTGGTCATGGCTTCCTTCCTAGGCGGATGCTGCAAGCGCATCCGCGCCCGAGACGATCTCGCTGATCTCCTGGGTAATCTCGTCCTGGCGCGCGGTGTTCGCGAGCCTCGTGTAGTTGGTGATGACGTCGTCGGCGTTCTTGACCGCCGTGTTCATGGCGCGCTGGCGTCCCGCGAGCTCCGAGGCCGCGGCCTGGAGCATGCACGAGTAAACGCGCGACTCGATGTAGCGCGGCAGCAGAGCGTCGAGGACCTCCTCGGCGCTGGGCTCGAGCTCGTAAAGCGGCTCGATCTCGTCCTTCGTCACCGCGACGCCCTCGACGACCTCGATCGGCAGCATGCGCAGCACGAACGGGTCCTGCGTCACCATCGAGGTGAAGCGGGTGTACACGATGTGGATCTCGTCCACGCCCTGGCCCGGCTCGTCGTTGAGGAAGTGCTCGAGCAGCGTGCCAGCGACCTCCTGCGCTACGGAGACCTCAGGACGATCGGAGTCGCCCTCCCAGGACTTCGCCACGGGACGGTTGCGGAACTTGAAGTAGGAGACGCCACGGCGGCCGAGCACGAACTGCACGACCTCCTTGCCGTCCTTCTGCAGCCGCTCGCGCAGACGCTCGGACTCACGGAGTGCGTTCGCCGAGTAGGCGCCGGCCATGCCGCGGTCCGCGGTGATGACCAGGATCGCGGCGCGACCGGTCTTCTCCGCACGCTCCGAGGTCAGCGGGTGGTCGATGTCCGAGTGGACGGCCACCGAGCTGATCGCTCGCGAGATGGCACGGGCGTAGGGACGCGCCTGGTCGACGGCAGTCCTGGCCTTGGAGATGCGCGTGGCCGCGATCAGCTCCATCGCCCTGAAGATCTTCTTCAGCGACTGCGTCGACTTGATGCGCGCCTTGAACTCGCGCTGGGAACCGGCCATGGGCTACTTCTTCGCCACAATCTGCTCCTGCTCGACCTGCGCCTCGCCGCCGCCCTCGATGGGCGCGTCGGTGTGCAGGGCGTGCTGGCCCTCGAGGAACGTCGAGACGAAGTCGTCGACGGCCTTCTCCAGGGCCTCCTCGGTGTCGTTCTCGAGCTTCCCGGTGGAGGCGATGTCGTCGAGAACGGACGTCGAGGAGCGGAGGTGGTCGATCAGCTCACGCTCGAAGCGCAGCACGTCGCCCAGCTCGATCTTGTCGAGCTTGCCCTTGGTGCCGGCCCAGATCGAGATGACCTGCTCCTCCACCGGGTATGGCGTGTACTGCTTCTGCTTGAGCAGCTCGGTGAGGCGTGCGCCACGGGTGAGCTGCTGACGCGAGGCCGGGTCGAGGTCGGACGCGAACATCGCGAACGCCTCAAGGTCGCGGTACTGGGCCAGCGAGATCTTCAGCGTTCCGGAGACCTTCTTCATCGCCTTGGTCTGCGCGGCGCCACCGACGCGGGACACCGAGATGCCGACGTCGATTGCGGGGCGCTGGTTGGCGTTGAACAGGTCGGACTGCAGGAACAGCTGGCCGTCGGTGATCGAGATCACGTTGGTCGGGATGTACGCCGACACGTCGTTGGCCTTGGTCTCGATGACCGGCAGGCCCGTCATCGAGCCGGCGCCCATGTCGTCCGACAGCTTCGCGCAGCGCTCCAGCAGGCGGGAGTGCAGGTAGAAGACGTCGCCGGGGTACGCCTCGCGGCCCGGCGGGCGGCGCAGCAGCAGCGACACGGCGCGGTACGCCTCGGCCTGCTTCGACAGGTCGTCGAACACGATGAGAACGTGCTTGCCGCCGTACATCCAGTGCTGGCCGATGGCCGAGCCGGTGTAGGGCGCGAGGTACTTGAAGCCGGCGGGGTCGGAGGCGGGAGCGGCGACGATCGTCGTGTACTCCAGCGCGCCGGACTCCTCCAGGGCGCCGCGCACGGCGGCGATGGTGGAGCCCTTCTGTCCGACCGCGACGTAGATGCAGCGGACCTGCTTCTCCGGGTCGCCGGTCTCCCAGTTGGCCTTCTGGTTGATGATCGTGTCGAGCGCGATGGCGGTCTTGCCGGTGCCGCGGTCGCCGATGATCAGCTGGCGCTGGCCGCGACCGATGGGCGTCATCGAGTCGATCGCCTTGAGGCCGGTCTGCAGCGGCTCGTGGACCGACTTGCGGTCCATGACGCCGGGCGCCTGGAGCTCGAGGGCACGGCGGGCCTCGGTCTCGATCGCGCCGAGGCCGTCGACAGGGTTGCCGAGCGGGTCGACCACGCGGCCGAGGTAGCCGTCGCCGACCTCCACGGAGAGGACCTCGCCGGTGCGGAGGACCGTCTGGCCCTCCTCGATCCCGGTGAACTCGCCGAGGATGACGACACCGATCTCGCGGACGTCGAGGTTCAGGGCGAGGCCGAGGGTGCCGTCCTCGAACTTCAGCAGCTCGTTCGCCATGCAGCCGGGCAGGCCCTCGACCTTGGCAATGCCGTCGCCAGCCAGCACGACAGTGCCGACCTCCTCGGTCACCGGGCCGGTGGGCTCGTACGACTTCACGTAGGCGCTCAGCGCGTCCCGAATCTCTTCGGGGCTAATGGTGGGCTCCGCCATGTCCTTCTCTCCTGTCAATGCCGCTGTAGCAGCGTTCGCCGGCGCTAGCCGACGAGTCGTCGTCGTGCGTGGTCGAGCCGGGCGAGGACGGTTCCGTCCACGACCTCGGAGCCGACCTGAACCTTGATGCCGCCGAGGACCTTGGGGTCCAGGGCGACGTTGAGCTGGATGTCGCGGTCGTAGGCCCGCGACAGGATCTCCGTGAGGCGCTGGCGCTGCGCCGCGCTGGGCTCCACCGCTGCGGTGACTCGCGCCACGATGCGGCCACGGCGCGCGGCGGCCTGGTCGAGGTAGTCCTCGATCGCCGCGACGAGGCGCCGGCCTCGCGGCACTGCGACCGCGCGGGTCAGCAGCGCGTGGGTGGTGGGCTTGAGGCCCTTGCCCACTGTCGCCTCGAACAGTGCGGTGCGCTGCTCCGGGGTGGCAGAGCGGTTGTTCAGCGCCACGCGCAGCTCGCGCTCCGCGGTGACCTGCCGCTCGACTCGGAACAGCTCCTCCTCGACGTGCCCGAGCGTGCCCGCGTCGTCCGCGAAGACGATCAGGGCGTGCTCGGCGGCGTCCTCGAGGACCTCTGCCAGATCGGCGTCGGTGGACCAGCGCTTGCCGACCGCCGCGGCGACCGCGTCGTGCGCGATCTCGCTGAGGCTCGGGAAGAGCTGCGCCATGAGCGCCGCCTTGTCGTGGCCGCCCCTCGCGGGGTCGGCGAGCACGCGCCGCAGGGAGCCCGAGCCGTCGAGCGCGTCGACGACCCTGAACAGCTGCTCCGCGACCTCGAGGCCGCTGGAGGGCGACGACGCCAGACGGGCGTCGAGCTCGGTGAGCACCGCATCACGCGATGCGAACGAGGCTCCCTGCATGCGGTGCTACTCCTTCGTCTCGGCCGGGGCGACCTGCGCCTCGAGCTCGTCGAGGAACGTGTCGATGATGCGCTGCTGGCGAGCGTCGTCGGCGAGGGACTCCCCGACGATGCGCGAGGCCAGCTCGGACGCGAGCGAGCCCACGTCAGCGCGCAGCGACACGATCGCCTGCTGGCGCTCGGCCTCGATCTGCTGCAGCGCCGTGCTGGCGATGCGGTCGGCCTCGGTCGACGCCTTGTCGCGGGAGTCGGCCAGGATCTGGCTCGCCTCCGTGCGCGCGTCCTCGCGGATGCGCGCCGCCTCGGCACGGGCCTCGGTCAGCTGGGCGGTGTACTCGTCGAGCGCCGCCGCAGCCTGCGCCTGGGCCTCCTCGGCCCTGGCGATGCCGCCCTCGATCTTGTCCGCGCGCTCATCGAGGACCTTCTGGAACTTCGGAAGGATCACGAAGATGAACAGCAGGACGAGCGGCACGAAGATGACCGTCGACCACAGGATGTCGTAGTTCGCGGGGATGATCGGGTTGTACGTCGACTCCCCGTGCTCCGTCTCCGCGAGCAGAACTGTGGTGAAGAGGTTCATGGCTTAGACGAAGATGAAGCCGGCAACCAGGCCAATGAGCGCGAGCACCTCGACGAACGCCACACCGATGAACATGTTGGTGCGGAGCGTGCCGGCGACCTCGGGCTGGCGGGCCATGCCCTCGAGCGCCTTGCCGACCAGGATGCCCAGGCCGATGCCGGGGCCGAGGGTCGCGAGGCCGTAGCCGATGGTGGCGATGTTGCCGTTGAGCTCGGCGAGAATAGCGGTGTCCACTATCTGTTTCCTTCCATTTGTTGCGGGGCGCTCCCGCACACTTGTGTTGGCTTAGTGCTCGTCCTCGAGGGCGAGGCTGATGTACACGGTCGAGAGCATCACGAAGACGTACGCCTGCAGCAGCGCGACGAAGATCTCGAACAGCGTGAACAGCAGTCCGCCGACCAGCGACAGGGTGCCCGCCGCCTTGAGGGCGCCGGACGCCTCGAAGAAGAAGAACTGGGTCGCTGCGAAGGTCAGCACGAGCAGCATGTGGCCCACCATCATGTTGGCGGTGAGTCGCAGCGCGAGCGTGAAGGGACGCAGGAAGAAGACCTGGAGCGCCTCGATGGGCGTCAGCAGCAGGTAGATGGGCCACGGGATGCCGGGCGGGAACAGGCTGTTCTTGAAGTAGGCCCCGGCGCCGTGCTTGCGGATGCCCGACCACAGGTACATGACGAAGACCCACACCGCCATGATGATCGGCAGGCCGATCAGCGACGTTCCCGCGATGTTGAGGAACGGGATCACGCCAGTGATGTTGAAGAACACGATCGCGAGGAACAGCGTCGTGAGGAACGGCGCGTACTTCTTGGCGTTCTCCTTGCCCAGCACGTCCTCGACGATGCCCACGCGGACGAAGTCCATCACCATCTCGAGCGCGGACTGCATGCGGCCGGGGATCAGCTTCGCGCGGCTGCCGACGAGCCAGAAGATCAGGACGAGCGCGACCGCGGCGATGATGCGCACCAGCGTGATGCGGTTGAACTCGAAGATCGTGCCTTCCCACAGCAGCGCCTCGGGATAGAACTCCGTGATCGAGGGGGCGTGGAAGCCGTCGGACGTGAAAAGCCAGGAGAAGAAGCCCTGCGAGTCGTCCGAGTCGGCAGTGATCAGCGCGGACATCGCGCCCGTGGCTCGTTCAAGCACGCGGTGGTCTCCTCATAAAACTTACGGCTGCAGACGGCAGTGGCTGCGATGGCCATGCCTCGCTACCTGACGCGGAAAGAGTAGCATCCCATGCACTACTTAGGTCCCGCATACGGGACCCTGGAACGCCCGACGATGACCCACGAGGCGGTCAGGATCGCGACGATCGAGACCAGCGCGGCGACGCCGAGAGGCGCCCGCGGGAAGCCCTCCCACTGCCCCAAGCCCCACAGCACGGCGATCAGCACGATCATCAGCACCAGGAAGCCGCCGAGCACCGCGGCGGCCAGCACCGAGGGGCTCGCGTCCCTCGTCGCGTACATCAGCCCGGCGAGCGAGCCGATGACGAGTCCGGGCAGCGCGGCGCCGATCGCCGCCGCCACGGCGGCGTCCTGGCCCGCCACCAGCCAGTAGACGGCACCCGCCACGAGAGCGATGCCGACCGCGATCGCCGCGGAGGCGAGGGCGACCCTCGAGAACACCTGTCCTGGGGTCTGGGCTGGCTCAGTCATGGTCGTCGATCCTCTCGTGGCCCGGCGCCTCCGGCGTGAGGCGCTGGGCGGTCTTCGCCTTGCCTCCCATCCATCTCCACGCACGGCTGAGGGCCTTCCTGGTGCGGGACGAGAACGTGACGAGGCCCACCAGCAGCAGCCCGATGACGAGCAGCGCGAGCGCATAGCGGCCGCGCAGGTAGATCAGCGAGATGATGCCGAAGGACAGCACGAAGGTCCAGAGCCACAGCACCGTCACGGCCCACCGGTGGGTGTGCCCGAACCGCAGCAGGAGGTGGTGCATGTGGTGCGCGTCGGCCTTCCACGGCGACTGCCCCCGCAGCGACCTGCGGATCACCGCGGCGGTCATGTCGATGAGCGGCACGGCGAGGATCACCAGCGGCAGCAGGATCGGGATGAACGCGGGGATCGCCTGGCGCTCGTTGACGGCCTCGGTGTCGATCTGGCCGGTGACGATGATGGACGCCGCCGCGATGGTCAGGCCCAGCACCATCGAGCCGGAGTCTCCCATGAAGATGCGTGCTGGATGAGCATTGTGCGGCAGGAACCCTGCACAGACACCCACCAAGATCACCAGGATCACGGACGCCAGCGACGAGTAGTCGCCAGGCGTCGCGGTCAGCGACAGTCCGTAGGTGTAGATGAAGAAGGCGGCGGCGCCGATGCCGACCATGCCTGCGGCCAGGCCGTCGAGCCCGTCGACGAAGTTGACGGCGTTGATCGACACGACCACGACGAACACGGTGAGGGCGAGCGACAGGTAGCTCGAGCCGATCACCCTGCCGAAGAGCGGGATCGACACGATCTGCACGCCGCCCCACGCCAGCACGAGCGCAGACAGCACCTGGCCGCCGAGCTTCACCATCCAGTCGAGGTCCCACAGGTCGTCGGCGAAGCCCAGCGCTCCGAGCAGGGCCGATGCGCCCACCACGCTCCACGCCGCGGACGACGAGGCGAACACCGGCTGGAGGAAGGGGATCTGGGACGCCACGACGACGCCGGCGCCGATGCCGAGCAGGATCGCGAGGCCCCCGAGCCTTGCCGTCGGGATGGTGTGGACGTCGCGGTCGCGCACGGCGGTCACCGCGCCGACCTTGAAGGCCAGGTGGCGCATCATCGGCGTCGTCGCGTACGTGACGAGCGCCGCCATCACGAGGAGGACGAGGTATACCCTCACTCGGCTCGCTCCCCGAACGCCTCCTCGCCCACGACCGCCGCGAGCTGCTCGCGGGACAGCGCGCCGAGGCGCAGGATCTCCAGGTGCGGACCCGTGGCGCGCACGATCGTCGACGCCTCGCCTCCCGGCGCCTCGCCGCCGTCGAGGTACACGGCGACGGAGTCTCCCAGCTGCTCCTCGGCATCGGCTGCGGTCATCGCTGCGGGCCGGCCGGTGCGATTGGCACTCGTCACGGCGAGCGGGCCCGTCTGCTTGAGCACGGCGAGCGCGACGGGGTGGTCGGGCACGCGGAGCGCCACGGTGCCTCCGGTCTCCCCGAGGTCCCACGCCAGCGACGGCTGCGCGGTGACGATGACGGTCAGTGCCCCGGGCCAGAACTCGCGCATCAGCGCGGTCGCCTTCTCCGCGACGTCCATGCCGAGGCCCAGGACCGTGTCGATCGATGGGATCAGGACGGGAGGCGGCATGTGCCGACCGCGGCCCTTCGCCGCGAGCACAGCGGCCACGGCATCGGGCTGGAAGGCGTCGGCGCCGACGCCGTACACCGTGTCCGTCGGGAGCACGATCACGCGGCCGTCGTGGACCGCCTGGACCGCCGTGGCAACCGACTCAGCGGTCTGTGCGTCGTCGTGGCAGGGCAGGATCACGCGCCCAGTGTCTCAGACGAGGCGCAGGATCACGGACGGATCGCGACGAGGAAGCGATCGCGGCCCGTGAGGTCGCGCCGCGTCTCGCACCACTCGAAGCCCTGTGCCTCCGCGTATTCGCGCGTGGCCGCTCCCTGGACGTCGGCGTGCTCCATGATCAGCACTCCCCCGCTCACCAGCATCGCCCACGCCGCGTCGATCACGCCGCGCGGGACCTGCAGGCCGTCGTCCCCGAGCCCGTAGAGGGCCTGGGCGGGGTCATGGTCGCGCACCTCGGGCTCGGTGGGCTCGGCATCCGGCGGGATGTAGGGAGGGTTGGAGACGACGATGTCGACAGGCCCGCCGTGACGGAAGGTCACCGCGTCCGCGTGGACGATCGAGACGTTCGGCATGCTGGAGGTGTTGCGCTCCAGGTACGGGATGGCGTCGTCGGAGAGCTCGACGGCGATGACCATGGCCTCAGGGACCTCGCCGGCCACGGACATCGCGATCGCGCCGGAGCCCGAACACAGGTCGACCACGGTCACGTCGCCGTCCGTGGACTCGACCCTGGCGAGCGCGGCGTCGACGGCCGCGCCTGCGACGAGCTCGGTCTCGGGGCGGGGCGTGAAGACGCCTGGCCCGACCTCGACGGCCCACTGTCGGAACGCGGCCCAGCCGAGGATGTGCTGCAGCGGTTCGCGCGACTCCCGCCGCGCGACGGCGGCCTCGAGCCTGGCACCGCGCTCGTCGTCGACGGTGAAGGAGGTCTCGCCGTAGGCGATCCAGCCGCGCATCGACCCGGAGTCGGTGCCGCAGAGGATCTCCGCGACGAGCTCCTCGGCGTCGTTGCGGGGGCTGGGGACGCCGGCGGCCTCGAGCCGCGCGGCGATCTCGCGCACCAGCTCGCGCAGGTCGCGGACCGCTCCCGTCATCAGTCCGCGTGCGCCTCGAGGCGGGCGGCCTCGTCGGCGTCGATAGCCGACTGGATCACGGGCTGCAGGTCGCCGCCCATCACGTGGTCGAGGTTGTAGGCCTTGTAGCCGGTGCGGTGGTCCGCGACGCGGTTCTCCGGGAAGTTGTAGGTGCGGATGCGCTCGGAGCGGTCCATCGACTTGACCTGGGAGTGGCGCATCTCGGCGGCCTCGGCGTCCGCCGCCTCGCGCTGCGCCTGCAGCAGGCGGGCGCGCAGGATGCGCATGGCCGACTCCTTGTTCTGGAGCTGGCTCTTCTCGTTCTGGCAGGACACCACGATGCCGGTGGGCACGTGCGTGATGCGCACGGCGGAGTCGGTCGTGTTGACCGACTGGCCGCCGGGACCAGATGACCGGAACACGTCGATGCGGAGGTCGTTCTGATCGATGTCGATCTCGGTGACCTCCTCGACCTCGGGGCTCACGAGCACGCCGACGGTCGAGGTGTGGATGCGGCCCTGCGTCTCGGTCGACGGCACGCGCTGCACGCGGTGCACGCCGCCCTCGTACTTGAGGGCGTGCCAGACGCCGTCCTCGGGCTCCGGGTTGCCCTTGGCCTTGATGGCCACGGACACGTCCTTGTAGCCGCCGAGCTCGGTCTCGGAGGAGTCCAGCACCTGGGCTGACCAGCCGCGCGACTCGGCGTACTTGAGGTACATCTTCAGCATGTCGCCGGCGAAGAGCGCCGACTCGTCGCCGCCTGCGCCGCCCTTGATCTCGAGGATCACGTCGCGGGCGTCGTCGGGGTCGCGCGGGATGAGGATCTGGCGGAGGTTCTCGGTCGCGTCGGCGACCGCCTGCTCGAGCGCGGGGACCTCCTCGGCGAACTCGGGGTCCACCTCGGCCATCTCCTGCGCCGCCTCGAGGTCGTCGGTCGCCGCCACCCACGCACGGTGGGCGGCGACGACGCGACCGAGTTCGGCGAAGCGCCGCCCCAGGGTCTTCGAACGTCCCGCATCGGCGTGGACGGCCGGGTCCTGGAGCTGCTGCTCGATATCCGCGTACTCGTCCAGCATCGGCTGGACCGCGGCGAATGCCTCCGCCATCAGGCGGTCTTACTTCTTGCCGTAGCGCTTCTCGAAGCGGGCCACGCGGCCACCGGTGTCGAGAATCTTCTGCTTGCCGGTGTAGAAGGGGTGGCACTCGGAGCAGACCTCGGCGTTGATCTGGCCGGAGGTCTGGGTCGAGCGGGTGACGAAGCTGGCACCGCAGGTGCAGGTGACGGTCGTCTCCACGTACTCGGGGTGGATGTCGTTCTTCAAGGGTTACTCCTCATAATCAGAGCGCTTCCGGGTCCGATGCGCGGGTCGCGCACGCGGTGAACCGGGAGCCATGGGCCGCGTCCGCGGATACGGCCAGCGATCCATTGTGCCAGACCTTCAACGCGCGGGCCAGCCAGGTATTCCAGCGCCGATGCCGGCTCGAGTGCCGCGAACGGCCGTCAGGAGGCGGGGTCGTACTGGAACTTGCGCAGCTCCTGCGCACAACGGCACGCCTCGGCGACCTTCGCGGCCCACTTCACGGCCTCGTCCCTGGTCGCGACCTGGATGACGGTGTAGCCGCCCTCGATCTTGCGCGTCTCCTCATAGGTGGCCTCGACGACCGAGCCGTGCCCGGTCACCATCACCGGGGCGACGGACTCGTCGATGCCGCCCCCGAACCGGTAGACACCCGCGTCCTTCATCTCCGCGATCACGGCGCGTGCCTGGGCGGCGACCTCGGGCAGGTCCTCCTCGGGGAAGACCATCGCGGAGCTGGGGAACGAGATCAGGTAGTGGTCCATACCGGCAGTCTTGCGCTGCCAGGTGGCGCGCGCAATACTCCCCTGCCCCGGCATCGGCCGCCTCTCGCCGGAGACGACGGCGGGCGCGACCCCCGTGAGGGAGCCGCGCCCGTCGCTCAGAGTCGTGTGGGACCTAGTCGTTGTCCGATGCCGGGGTGGTCTTGGCCACGGTCATCAGGAACTCGGCGTTGGTCTTGGTCTCCTTGAGCCTGCCGAGGATGAGCTCGGTGGCCTGCTGGGTCTCGAGGCCGCTTGCCACGCGACGCAGCGTGTGCGTGAGCTTGAGCTCCTCGGAGCCCATGAGGATCTCCTCGCGGCGCGTGCCCGACGCGTTGACGTCCACGGCTGGGAAGACGCGGCGGTCGGCCAGCTGGCGCGACAGCTTGAGCTCCATGTTTCCGGTGCCCTTGAACTCCTCGAAGATGACCTCGTCCATCTTGGAGCCGGTCTCGACCAGCGCGGTCGCGAGGATGGTCAGCGAGCCGCCGTGCTCGATGTTGCGCGCGGCGCCGAAGAACTTCTTGGGCGGGTACAGCGCCGACGAGTCGACACCACCCGAGAGGATGCGGCCCGAGGCCGGGGCGGCCAGGTTGTAGGCGCGGCCCAGGCGGGTGATGCCGTCGAGCAGCACCACGACGTCCTGGCCCATCTCCACGAGGCGCTTCGCGCGCTCGATCGCGAGCTCGGCGGCCAGCGTGTGGTCCGCGGCCGGGCGGTCGAACGTCGAGGCGATGACCTCACCCTTGACGTTGCGCTGGAAGTCGGTGACCTCCTCGGGGCGCTCGTCGACGAGGACGACCATGAGGTGCACCTCGGGGTTGTTCGCGGTGATCGCGTTGGCGATCGACTGCATCACGAGCGTCTTGCCGGCCTTGGGCGGGGAGACGATCAGGCCGCGCTGGCCCTTGCCGATCGGGGCGACGAGGTCAATCACGCGGTTGGTGAGGTTGCGCGACTCGGTCTCGAGGCGCAGGCGCTCCTGCGGGTACAGCGGGGTGAGGTCGCCGAACTCGACGCGCTTCTTGGCGTCCTCCGGCGTCATCCCGTTGACCTGGTCCACGCGGGCCAGGGCGTTGAACTTCTGGCGCTGGCCGCGCTCGCCGGGGCGGGGCGGGCGCACGGCGCCGAGGATCGCGTCGCCCTTGCGAAGACCGTACTTCTTGATCTGGTTCATGGAGACGTAGACGTCGGTCTTGCCGGGCAGGTAGCCGGTGGTGCGGACGAACGCGTAGTTGTCCAGCACGTCGACGATGCCGCCGACGGGGCTGAGCTCCTCGTCCTCCCTGGCGTCGTCCTCGTCGTACTGCTGGCCGCCGCCCTGCTGGCCGCCCTGGTTGTCGTCGCGGTCGCGCCCACGGCCACGGCCGCGTCCACGTCCACGGCGCCTGCGGCCACCGCGCTCGTCGTCGTCGTTGTTGTTGCTGCCGCCCTGGCCACCCTGCTGGCGGTTGCCGCCCTGGTTGCCCTGCTGGCGGCTGCCCGAGCCCTCGGAGGACTCGTCGCCCTCGCCCTTGCCGGTGACCTCGGACACGGCCGCGAGCGCGCGCTTGGCGCGGTCGTCGCCCTTGCCCTCGGTGGCGTCGGCCGCGGGCGCCTCGGCCTGCTCCGCGGTCTTCTCAGCAGGCGCGCCGGCTGGCGCGTGGGCGCGGCCGCCGGACTTCTGGTTCCTTGGTGCGTCACCCTCGGGGGCGGACGCGGCAGGCTGCTCGCTGGTCGCGGGCTCCTTGGCCGGCTCCTTCTTCGCGGGCGCGGGCACGACTCCGCCGGCCTGGATGGCGGCGATCAGGTCGGACTTGCGCATCTTCGCGGTGCCGGCGACGCCCAGCTCGGACGCCAGAGCCTGCAGCTGAGGCAGCTTCATTGCCTTCAGTGCCCCGGTGTTGTCCGAGGCAACGGTGGTTTCCGTCACAGATTTCCCTTTCTCGCCTGGCGTCGCGGTGCGAGCCAGAGAACGAGTTGATCCACGAGCACGCGGACGCGTATGCGCCACTCACGAAAGTGCTGATCGTGGGGTGCTTCGTTACCCGGGGCTGAGGCCTCTCGGTGAAGCACGCTCATGGTAGCACCGTGCGGCATCCAGGGCCAAGCACGCGACGCGCATCGGCGCGGCGGAGGACCCGTGCGGGCCGTCAGCCGCGCCGATGTGCGCGTTTTGCCTGGTTTGCCCCTCTAGGAGGCCGATGACGTGGTCGCCTTGCCGACCAGCCGGCGCCACACGTTCGTGTCGGCGAGGTCGATGAGCTGGTCGCCGCGGCCCGACATCACGGTCTTGAGCGCCCACAGTGCGAAGCCCTTGGCCTGGGCCGCCTCGATCGTGGGCGGCAGGGACAGCTCCTCGCGTGCGGTGACGACGTCGAGCAGGACGGGGCCGTCCGTGGTGAGCATCGTCTTCACGGCGGCCGCGAGGTCGTCGGGGTCCTCGACGCGGATGCCCGTCATGCCGATCGACTGGGCGACGTCGGCGAAGTTCGGGTTCTGCAGCTCCGTCCCCCACGTCGGGATGCCGGCCGCCTTCATCTCCAGCTCGACGAAGTTGAGCGAGGCGTTGTTGTAGACCACGACCTTGATGGGCAGGTCGTTCTGCTTGGCGGAGATGAGGTCGCCCATGAGCATGGTCAGTCCCCCGTCGCCCGCGAGCGCGATGACCTGGCGGTCGCGGTCCTCCGCCTGCGCGCCGAGCGCCTGCGGCATGGCGTTGGCCATCGACCCGTGGTTGAAGCTGCCGAGCAGCCTGCGGTCGCGCGTCATGCCCAGGTAGCGCGCCGCCCAGGTCGTCGGGCTGCCGACATCGGCGGTGAAGACCGCGTCCTTCGCGGCCGCCTCGGACACCACTTTCGTGAGGTACTGCGGGTGGATCGGGCCGCGGCCGTCGTTCGAGGCCAGCGCATCGAGGTCCCTGCGGGTGCGGCGGTAGTGCTTGAGCGAGTCCTCGAGGTGCTTGTCGGAGCGCGTGGCGCTGATGAGCGGCGTGAGCGCGGTCGCCGTGTCCTTGACGTTACCCACGAGCCCGAGGTCGATCGGGGTCCGTCGGCCCAGCTGGTCGCCGCGAATGTCGACCTGGATGATCTGCGCATCCTCCGGGTAGAACTGCCGGTACGGGAAGGAGCTACCCAGAATCAGCAGCGCGTCCGCCTTGAGCATCGCCCGGTAGCCGGAGGAGAACCCGATGAGGCCGGTCATGCCGACGTCGAACGGGTTGTCGTACTCCATGTGCTCCTTGCCGCGCAGGGCGTGGACGATCGGTGCCTTGAGCCGGTCGGCGAGCGCGACCACCTCGTCATGGGCGTCCGCCGTGCCGGCGCCCGCCAGGATCGTCACCTTCTCGGCGCGGTCGAGGATGGTCGCGGCGCGGTTCAGCTCGGTCTCCGAGGGGATGATGCGCGGCTTCGCGGCGTCGAGCGGCGCGCTCAGGCGGCGCGACGGGGCGTCGGCGTAGAAGACGTCGCCCGGCACGACCACGACAGCGACGTCATTGTGCTCGACCGCGGCCCGCATCGCGTTCTCCAGCACCCACGGCAGCTGCGAGACGTCGGAGACGAGCTCGGAGTACACCGAGCACTCCCGGAACAGCTCCTCGGGGTGCGTCTCCTGGAAGTAGCCGGAGCCGATCTGCTCGAGCGGGATGTGCGAGGCGATCGCGAGCACCGGCGTGCGGTTGCGGTGAGCGTCGAACAGGCCGTTGATGAAGTGGAGGTTGCCGGGCCCGCAGCTGCCCACGGCGACGGCGAGGCGGCCGGTGACATCGGCATCGGCGCCGGCGGCGAACGCCGCCACCTCCTCATGGCGCATGTGCATCCACTCAAGGCGGCCATCGGTGCGCATGGCGTCGGTGAAGGCGTTGAGCGAGTCTCCCGGCAGGCCCCAGACGCGGGTGACTCCCGCGCGGACCAGCGACTCGATGAACATGTGGGCGACGTTGGTGGCCATCGCTGTCTCTCTCCTGTGATCGTGCGTTTCACGTCGGAGGGCGACGGCCGTGCGGCGGGCGAGGAATCTTGCGAATCCAGGACCAAAGACCGTGCCACGGCGCATCTGACAGATATACTGTACGCCATGTCCAGCAATTCGCAACGCCCTCAACGGGGACGGCCGCGCGACGAGGGTCTGCGCGAGCGCATCCTCGAGGCCGCCGCCACCATCGCCCTCGAGGAGGGCACCAAGGTGTCCTTCGACCGCGTCGCCCGCACGTGCGGCGCCTCTCGCACCACGCTCTACAAGTGGTGGGAGAGCCCCGACGCCCTGCTGCTCGACGCGCTCGTCGAGCACACGCGGTGGTCCATCGACTTCTCGGGGACCGATGTAGGCTCGCGGCTCGCCCATCAGCTGCGCTCCGCCGTGCGGCTGCTCAGCGACGACACGACCGCGATCATCCTGCGGCGACTGGCCTCGGGCGCCGCCCAGAACGTCGACGTGAGGCGCGGCTTCTACGAGCACTGGCTCGCTCCGCGGCGCGCGGTGGCCACCCACATCCTCGAGGACGGCATCGCCGCAGGCGAGGTGCGCGAGGGCATCGACATCCCCGCGGTCATCGACGCGCTGTTCGCGCCGGTCTACCATCGCGCGTTCTTCACCTCGCAGCCGCTCGACGACGCACTCGTGGAGAATCTGCTCGGCATCGTGCTGCCAGGGGTATTGACCCCCGATTCCCCCGGGGAATAGCCTCCGAGGACAGGGGTTCCGCGGGGTCAGGTCCCAGCGCCGCGCCCGCCAGTCGAAGGAGCGAACATGCCCATCGGACCAGTAGAGATCGTCGTCATCGGGTTCCACCACGGCAGGTTCGAGGGGAAGATCATCGCCGCGATCGAGGACCTCGTGAATGCCGGCACCATCCGCGTGCTCGACGCCACCTTCATCCAGGTCGACGATGACGGCGAGGCCGACGTCTACGAGATCGCCGAGGTCGACGACCTGGGCCAGCTCGACGCGCTCGTCGACCACGAGGACACCCCTGACCTGCTGAGCGACGAGGACATCGACGCCTTCCTGCAGCTCATGGCGCCTGGCGACGCCGCGGCGATCATCTGCTTCGAGCACTCCTGGCTCGGGCCGCTGCGCGTCGCGGTCGAGGAGGCGGGAGGCGAGGTACTCGACACCGTCCGCATCCCGGCCGCCGTGGTCGAGGAGGTCGCGGCGCTCGCCGCGGCCGGAGAAGAGGAGTAGAGACATGGCACGCATCGGACGCCCTGGACTCGTGGGCACCATGGCGCGCACCGCCGTCATCTCCGGGACCGCGACGGCGGTCTCCGGCAACGTCGCCAGGCGCCAGGCGCGGCGCGCGCAGGCTCAGCAGGCCCAGCAGGCGCCCCCGCCCCAGCAGGTGGCGATGCAGGCCGAGGCCGCGAGGGTCGCTCCCCCGGCCGCGAGTGCCGGCGACGACATGATGGCCAAGCTGGGCCAGCTGGCTCAGATGCACTCCGCGGGGATTCTGTCCGACGACGAGTTCGCGCAGGCGAAGGCCAAGCTGCTCGCCTCATGACGTCGGACGCCGGCGCGGCCCGCACCAGCAGGTGGGGGGCCAAGCTCAACACGGTCGACTACATGCGGGACTCCGTGTTCTTCGACGGACCCACCGCGAGGTCGATGCACACCCGCTTCTGGCTGCTGCTCCTGCTCGCGTCGTCGATCGCGACCGCAGGCATCGTGGCGAACTCGACGGCAACCGTCATCGGGGCCATGATCGTCGCGCCGCTGATGCGACCCATCCAGGGCACGATGGTCGCCACGGTGCTCGGCGACCGGGTCAACCTGGTGCGATCGATCGTCATCATGCTGGCGGGTGCCGGCGCGGCCGTGGGCACCGGATTCGTCCTGGGGCTGCTCGTCGTCCAGCCCGTGCTGGCCTCGACGAATGACCAGGTCGCCGCACGTGTCTCACCCGGCATCATCGACCTGTTCGCCGCACTCGCCACCGGAGTCGTCGGCTCGATCGCGCTGGTGCGCAAGGACATCTCGGACACGCTCCCGGGCGTCGCGATCGCCATCTCGCTGGTGCCGCCGCTGTGCGTCGCGGGTCTGACGCTGGAGTCGGGGGCGCCTGACCAGGCTCTCGGCGCCGTGCTGCTGTTCGCCACCAACGTCGCGGCGATTCTCGCGACCGGCTCGGTGGTGATGGCGATCTACGGTTTCTCGAGGCTGCGGCTGGACCCCGCGGAGGACGAGGAGCACGCACGCGTGCGTCGCGCGCGCAGCTACATCACGATGTTCGTGATGCTCGGGCTCATCGCCATCCCCCTGGCGTTCTCAACTGCGGGCGCGATCGAGCGGCAGTCGCGCATCGGTCAGGTCACCTCGTTCGTCGAGGAGGCGACCGAGGGCTCGAAGTGGTCCATCGTGTCCATCACCGAGCGCGAGAACGACGTGATCTACGTCATCGTCAAGGGCTCGTTGCCGCTGCCGGACGTGAATGCGGTGTACGACTCGATGGGCGAGGCAGGGATCGACACGTCGACCGTGATCCTCGAGTTCATCCCGTCCTACACATTCGACGTGAACGGCGAGCGCGACTCGTTCTAGGAGCCGTCAGACGGTGTCGCGCTCGCGCCTGGCCTGCGCCGCGCGCTCGAGGGGCAGGATCGCCTCGGAGCCCAGCAGGGCCAGCGCCGCGCCCGCCACGACGAACAGGAAGCGCAGCAGGGCGATCTCGGTGCTCGACTCTGTCGAGGACACCGCGGCGGCCGCGACGACCATGATCGTCTGCAGCGCCACCATCTCCACCCGCCTGCCCACCAGGGAGTACGCGATTCCGGCGACGAGGGCGATCGCTCCGGCGATCAGCAGGACCCACGGCGGCAGCACGATCGCCAGCGCGATCGCGGCGATGGCCCCCAGGGCGGTGCCGAGGACGCGTATCCAGATCTCCGCCCGCGCGGTCGCGTGAACCGGAGACAACGCCATCGCGAGGCCGATGACCACCCAGTAGCCGTGACCCCACTGCTGCCAGATCTCGATCGCCACGGCGATGGCCGCCAGCAGCGCGACGACGACGGCATGCCCCCAGGCGAGCGAGAAGGGCAGGGGCTCGCGGCCGAGCTCGATCTTCAGCGCGAACGCGACGAGCGTGATGGCCGCCGCCGCGACGGCGACGACGACGCCGGTGTTCAGCGGGGTCAGGTCGACCGTGACCGAGCCGAGCACCGCGGGCACGATGGGCACGGCGAGGGCGACGGCGCCGAACCTGGCAGTGAAGGGAACGGTGAGGATCACGCTTCCCGCCACCAGCAGCGGCAGCCACAGCAGGCTGGGGCCGACCGCGACCGCGGTCGCGGCCGTGAGCGCGATGATGAGTGCGAAGACGGCCCTGGTGCGCAGCGCCGCGCGGCGCAGCGCGAGCGGCAGCATCGCGATCGTGCCGAGCACCGCTGGCACCGCGGCGGTCTGGCCAGCGAGCAGGACGCACAGCAGCACGATGGCGGCGATCGACACCGTCGCGACCGTGGACAGGATCCAGGCGCGGCGGGGCGGGATGGTGACGGTGCGACCCATGGGACAGACGCTACGCAGTGTGCCCGACCGCTGCTACATGGCTGGCCGCTCGATCGGGAACTCGATGCGCGTCATGAGCTGGGGTTCGGGCACCTCGCCGGGGTCGTTGAGATAGATCTCGCGCGGCGGGCCGACCACCGAGAGCCCTGAGGCCTCCATCTCGGCCATCATCGCGCTGTAGACGGCGCCCAGCCCGGTGTACGGCCCGACGTGCACGCGCACGGCCACCTGGCCAGCCGGCAGGGACACGACCTCGACGTCGCCATCGCTCTGGACACCCAGCGACACCGGGATCGCGGTCTGCACGGTCATCGGCTGTCCCTCGACCATCGGCCCCGGGTACATCGCCATGGGCGGCCCGACCGGCGCGACGCCGCGCGAGGCGAGGAACTCCATGACCCGCGCGAACCCGGTGCCCACCGCCTCGGGCATCTGCGACATCGGCGCCTCGCTCGTGACCACCGCCACGTGCCTCGACTCGACCTGCTCGATCGCGAGCGTCATCGCGCACCTCCCGACAGCAGGCGACGCAGCCGCTCCGCGCCGCCTCCCGCCACGCTACGCCGAGTGCTGGCGACCCGCCAGCGACGGCCGATGCCGGGGCGGCACCCGTACGGCGCTCACCCCGGCATCGGCTCCGGTGGCCTGATGGCCTAGTACTCGGTGCGCTGCTTCTCGAGCTCCTCCTCGTCGAGCACGGGGGCCGAGAACTGCGCCTGGTAGAGGCGCGCGTACGCGCCGTCGGCGGCGATCAGCTCGTCGTGGCTGCCCTGCTCGACGATGTCCCCGTGCTCCATCACGAGGATCACGTCGGCGTCGCGGATGGTCGACAGGCGGTGCGCGATCACGAAGCTGGTGCGGTCCCTACGGAGCCGCTCCATGGCCTGCTGCACGAGCAGCTCGGTGCGGGTGTCGACCGAGGACGTCGCCTCGTCGAGGATCAGCACCGCCGGCCGCGCCAGGAAGGCGCGGGCGATCGTGATGAGCTGCCGCTCGCCAGCCGAGACGTTCGACGCCTCGTCGTCGATCACCGTGTCGTAGCCGTCGGGCAGCGAGTGCACGAAGCGGTCGACGTGGGCCTCGGTGGCGGCCGCGACCATCTCGTCCTCGGTCGCATCGGGCCTGCCGTAGAGGATGTTCTCGCGGATCGTGCCGCCGAACAGCCACGCGTCCTGTAGCACCATGCCGGTGCGGGAGCGCAGGTCGTCGCGGGTCATCGCGTTGATGTTCACGCCATCCAGCTCGATCGCGCCGGAGTCGACGTCGTAGAACCGCATGATGAGGTTCACCAGCGTGGTCTTGCCCGCGCCGGTGGGGCCCACGATCGCGACAGTCTTGCCCGGCTCGGCGACCAGGTTCATGTCGGTGATCAGCTCGGAGTCCTCGGTGTAGGAGAACTTCACGTTCCTGAACTCGAGGCGGCCGCGGAAGTCCTCGGGGGACTCTGCCGGGTCGGTGTCGGCGTCCTGGTCGTCGGCGTCGAGCAGCTCGAAGACGCGCTCCGCCGAGGCGACTCCTGACTGCAGCAGGTTGACCATGGAGCCGAACTGGCTGAGCGGCTGCTGGAACTGGCGCGAGTACTGGATGAATGCCTGGACGTCGCCGAGCGTCATGTTGCCGTTCGCGACCTTGATGCCGCCGGCGACCGCGACGAGGACGTAGACGAGGTTCCCGACGAACATCGACGCTGGCATGATGATGCCGGACAGGAACTGGGCGCCGAACGAGGCCCTGAACAGCTTCTCGTTCGTCTCGTCGAAGGTCGCCTGGATCTCGCGACGGCGGCCGAAGACCCTCATCAGCGAGTGGCCGGTGAAGGCCTCCTCGATCTGGCCGTTCAGCTTGCCCGTCTCGTCCCACTGGGTGACGAACCTGGGCTGCGAGAACCTGGCCACGACCACCACGATGACGGCAGTGACGGGGATCGAGGCGATGGCGATCAGCGCGAGCTGCCAGTCGACGTAGACCATCATCACCATGATGCCGACGACCTGCAGGATCGAGTTGAAGAATTGGCTCAGGGTCTGCTGCAGCGTCTGCGACACGTTGTCGATGTCGTTCGTGACGCGCGACAGCAGGTCGCCGCGTGAGTGCTTGTCGAAGTACTTCAGCGGCAGCGAGTGGATCTTGTCCTCGACCTCGGCGCGCAGGCGGAAGACCACCCGCTGCGTGATGCCGTTGAGGATGTAGCCCTGCAGGAACTGCAGGAAGCTCGAGGCCAGGTAGATCGCCGCGACGCCGAGGAGCACCCGGTGCAGGCGGTCGAAGTCGATGCCGGTGCCGGTGATGAAGCCCTCGAAGATCGTGGTCGTGGCCTCGCCGAGCACCTTGGGGCCGATGACCGCGAGGACCACACCGATCGCGCCGACGAGGATCGACGTCCACACCAGGGCGGCGTGAGGCTTGAGACGGGAGGTGAGGCGCTTGACGGTGCCGCCGAAGTCGTTGGCCTTCTTGACGGGTGCGCCTGCCGCGGCCGCGGCGCCGGGGCCGTGGCGCGGCGGTGCCTGCTGCGGCGTGGACTCGTTGCGCGCGCTCATGCCTGCTCCTCCGCCGCGAGCTGGGTACTGACGATCTCCTGGTAGGTCGCGGACGACTGGAGCAGCTGCTCATGGGTGCCGCGATCGACGATCCTGCCGTCGTCGACGACCAGGATCTGGTCGGCGTCGACGATCGAGGAGACGCGCTGGGCGACCACCAGGACCGTGGTGTCGGCCGCGGCGGACTTCAGCGCGGCCCTCAGCCTCGCATCGGTCGCGGTGTCGAGGGCCGAGAACGAGTCGTCGAAGATCAGGACGTCGGGTTTCCTCACGAGCGCGCGGGCGATCGAGAGGCGCTGGCGCTGACCGCCGGACACCGTCGTGCCGCCCTGGGACACCGGGGTGTCGAGGCCCTCGGGCATCGCTCGCACGAAGTCGGCCGCCTGCGCGGTGGTGAGCGCGGCCCAGATCTCCTCGTCCGTGGCGTCGGGCTTGCCGAAGGCGACGGTCGAGCGGATCGTGCCGGAGAACAGGTACGGGCGCTGCGGCACCAGGCCGATGCCGGACCACAGCGTGTCCATGGAGAGCCGCTTCACGTCGACGCCGCCGATGCGCACCTCGCCCTGCGTGGCGTCGAACAGTCGAGGCGCGAGGGCCACGAGCGTCGTCTTGCCGGAGCCCGTAGCGCCGATGACGGCGGTGGTGGATCCGGGCTCGGCGACGAAGGAGATGTGCGACAGCACCGGCTCCTCGGCCCCCGGGTAGGAGAAGGTGACGTCATCGAACTCGATGAGGCCGGGGGTCGTCAGCGCGGTGACGGGCTCCGCGGGCTCGGTGATCGCTGGTGCGACGTCGAGGACCTCACGGATGCGTCCCGCCGAGACCTCGGCGCGCGGGTACATCACGAACATGAAGGTCGCCATCATCACCGACATGAGGATCTGCACGAGGTAGGTGAGGAAGGCCGTCAGAGACCCGATCTGGGTGGCGCCCGACTCGACCCGGTCCGCGCCCAGCCACATCACGGCGACCGAGCCAAGGTTCATCACCAGCATCACCAGCGGGAACATCGCGGCCATCCAGCGGCCGGCCAGCAGCGCCGACTCGGTGACGTTCGCGTTCGCGACCTTGAAGCGCTCCCGCTCCTCGCGCTCACGGACGAACGCGCGCACCACGCGGATGCCAGTGAGCTGCTCCCGCAGCACCTTGTTGACCGCGTCGATGCGCACCTGCAGGCGCCGGAAGTGCGGCGTCATGTTGCTGACGATGATGAGCACGAACACGAGCATCAGCGGCACGGCCACGGCGATGATCGACGACAGCCCGACGTCCTGAGCGAGGGCCATGAAGACGCCGCCGATCGCCATGAACGGCGCGGCGATCATGAGGCTCGCGGCCATCATGATCAGCATCTGCACCTGCTGCACGTCGTTGGTGGAGCGGGTGATGAGAGACGGTGCGCCGAAGCGCTGGACCTCGTTCTCAGAGAAGGTTCCGACGGTGCGGAACACCTGGGAGCGCAAGTCGCGGCCCACCGACATGGCGAAGCGCGCGCCGAAGAAGACCGCGGCGATTGCGCACACGATCTGGATGCCGGCGAGGCCGAGCATGAGCCCGCCTGTCTCCCAGATGTAGCCGATGTCGCCCGTGGTGACGCCGTAGTCGATGATGTCCGCGTTGAGGCGCGGCAGGA
>JAUIBG010000179.1 GCA_030428165.1 Actinomycetes bacterium | reverse complement strand
GGCAGCACCGGGCCGTCATCGGCCTGCTTCGGGGCCGATGCGGGGGCCGGCTTCGCGCGCGGCGTGAGCTTGGGCATGCTGAATCCGATTCCTGTCGTCGCGGGCCGGCTCACCGGAGGCGACTGGCGGCGCGGGCTGGCCTGCGGGGTCGTCGCCTCACGCGCCTCGGCGGCCGTGAAGGCGCGTGTCGCGTCCGGCTCCTCGTCGGCGTCGTCGCCCTTGCCGTCCTGCTGGTCGTCCTGCTCGCCGTCGTGCCCGTCCTCCTCGGACGCGTCCGTGTCCAGCTGCTCGGACGTCCCGATGCCCTCCGTGTCGGCAGTCTCGACCTGGTCGTCGCTCGACCACTCCGCGTCGTCCTCGGCCTCTGCAGGGCCGGCGGCCAGGAGGCTGATGCCCAGCGTCGCGGGCTCGGGGTCATGGACGGCCGCGGGTTCGGACTCGATGCCGGCCCCGGCCTCCTCGGCGTCGACCTCGACCGGCTCGACGGCATCGGCGACCGCTGCCGCGTCCGAAGGCTCGCCGGCAGCATCGCCGACGGAATCGGCGGCATCGCTGGACTGCGCCTCGTCTGTGGCGCCGCCCGCCGCCCACTCGCCGTCGAAGTCGAGCATCGGATGGTCGGCGACGTCCTCGCCGCGTGCGATGGAGAGGATCCGGTCCGCCACGCGGGCGGGGTCCATGAAGATGTCCATCGACCACACGGGGATCGGGATCCAGCCGGCGGCCTGGGGCGCGAGCGACATCCAGCGCACGCGGTCGCGCACGCTCGCCGCGGTCGGAACTGCCGTCTCGTAGGGGACGATCGCGATCGTGAACGGCTCGCGCGAGTTCTCCGCCACGGCCAGCGGCAGCGTCACACCGGCGGTGCCGTACGGCATCGCCACCATGAGGCCGCGCTGGCGCAGCCGGTCAGCGAGGTCCCCCAGCAGGGCGTCCCGCTGGGCGCGCGCCGATGAGTCGAGATCGAAACGCGGTGCGTGCGCCGCCGCCACGAGGGCGGTGAGCATCGGCACGGCGGATCCCTCCTCCTGAGGGAGCAGCGACAGCCGGTCTGCATCGAGCGCCGTGGCGAGCGTGGTGTCCTCGCGGGCGGTCGCGATAGCGCGCGCGAGCCTGGCCGCCCCATGGCGGCCGCTCAGCGTCCCGAGGGACGAGACTGCGGGAGCCGCGCCCTCGCAGAAGCCGAGCGTGACGACGACCTCGTCCACCTCCGGGCCGGCGGGCTGGTCGATCAGCCTGACCGGCACGGCGCTCACCGCGAGGTTGGCGCGGGCGTCGAGCGCCTCGCGCACCGCGGCCGCGTGGGTGCGGCTGCCTGCGACGACGGCGATGGTCACGCCGGCGGCGACACGGGAGGCGACATGGTCGGCGACGCGTGCGGTCTCGCCTGCGCTGGTGAGGCCGTCGTCCGAGGCTCCACTGGCGTCCACGACGAGGATGCGCAGGGTGCCGCGCTCCCCTGCCGGCGGCATCGAGGCGAGGCCGCGACCGTAGACGTGCCTGGACAGGACGTCGCTCACGCGGGGATCCCGCGGCTGGGGGTAGCCGCGCATCGACATGCTGGGCAGCAGGGCGGCGAGCTGGCCGAGTGCACCGGCCCCCGCCGCCTTGACGTCGCCGACGACGATCACCTGGCGTGCGCGGGCGACCGTCGCCACGATCTCGGCGAGCGAGACGTCCTCGACGTCGACCAGCACGGCCACGTCGACGATGCGCTCGGGGGGCAGCAGGCGCGGCACCGTCTCGAGGGCCGTGAGCAGCACGGGGCGGAGCGCGGACATCAGGGGCGAGTGGTCGGTCCAGAACTGCCGGATCGTGCCGCCGCCCTCGACGAGGGCGGCGAACAGGTCGCGCGCGGAGTCGGGGTAGCGCCCGACCGCACGCCGTCGCAGCTCAGCGACCGCCGTGAGGAGCGGCTCGGACCTGCGGGCCGCGAAGCGGGCGTCGAGCGTGAGGTACTCCGTCGCCGCCTTGTCGACGGCGGCGAACTCGATGACGTCGGGGTTGATCGCGATGATGGCGTCGAAGGCGGCGGCCCACCAGGCGAACTCGAGGTCCACGCGGATCTGCCGCTCATCCGCGCCGCGCGAACGGACATCGGCGATGAAGGCGTCGAGGTGCAGCTCCGTCGGGTCGATCGCCTCGCCGCCGGCGCGGGCCGGCTGCGATGTCGGGTCGATGCCCTCGGTCAGGGCGTCGAGGACCTCGATCATCTCCTCCCACGGACGCTCCGCCAGGTCGCGGATGCCCGTGACTGCCGCCACTGTCGCGGCGATCTGCTCCCACGACTCTGTGGCCGAGGTGACGCGCTCCAGATAGATGTCGAAGTCGTCGGGGACGCGGGGCCAGCCACCCGACGAGGCGTGCGAGCGCCAGGAGGTCGACACGCGATACGCCTGCGTGAGGCGAGCGTGGAGGTCGGACCGTGAGCGTCCGGGCCGCAGCAGCTCGGAGGCACGGCGAGCGAGCACGCGGCGCTCCCGACGCGGCAGGTCCCCGGCGCTCGAGGCGCCTCGAGGGGCCGTCGCGTCGACGAGGTCGCGCAGCGAGTGGTGGAAGACCGCAGGCGAGAAGTCGTCGAGGATCTCCCGCACCTCGTCGAACAGGGCGATCTGCTCGCGCCAGACCGCGAACGACGGCGCGCGGTCCACACCTGTCGCGTGCGAGGCGAGCTCCGCCTCCTGGCGCATCTTGGGCAGCTGGCGGACCACGAGGTGGGTGAGCGCGGCATCGGCCAGCGCCCCCTCGTCGCCGTCGAGCGAGCCCGTCCACCACGGCTCGCGGCGGTCGGCGGCAGGCTCCGGCTCCTCGGCCGCAGCGCTGCCGAGATGCTCCGCGATCGCGGCGGCGACCGCGTCGAACCCGTGCTCGTTCACAGCGATGCCGCCCTCGGGCGCGAGCCGCACGTCGGTGGCCGGCGCGGGGTGGCCGACGGTGAGCCTGGCGAGCGCCTGGATCGACTCGTTCGCGCTCACCCCCCACGGCCGATGCGAGCGGTTGAGGTCGTCCAGCGCGCGCAGCAGACGCTCGCGGGCAGCGACGAGGTCGTGGCCGAGGCCACGCAGGCCCTCGACAGGCGCCGGAGCGCCCGCGGTGATCGAGTCGAGCAGACGCGACCGCCCGTCGCGCGACCACTGGTCGCCAGTCGCGTCGAACGTGACGTCGCCGGCGCCGAGAGCGCGGAGCCTCTCGCCGACTGCGCGCGCGCCGGCCGGATGGCCGCTCGCGACGACGGCGGAACGACCGGTCGCTGCGGCATCGGCCGCGATGGACGCGGCGATCGAGGTGCCGTCGGCGCCGGGGGGCGTGTCGACCACGAAGGAGCGCCCGAGCGCGGCCACGTCAACGATCGCGAAGGACGTGTCGTCGAGATCGCCGAGCCCTCGCTCGCCGAACGGGTCGCGGTCTCCCACCGGGGCGGCGGGCAGAGGCTCCAGCAGGTGGCGTGCCGCCTGGGTGTCCCCCGCGATGGCGGCGACGAGCGGCGCCGACGTGATCACGGAGTCGAGGTCGTCCAGGTCGTCAAGCAGTCGTTGCTCCGCGTCGTCGTAGCAGGCCAGCACGAGCCGGTCGGTGACGGCGATCTCGGGTAGCACGTGGGACAGGTCCCGCACGGCGTCCCACAGGGGACGAGGCTCGAAGGACGCTCCGGCGCCGGCGTCGGGAAGCGCTCGCGCCGCGTCGGGGTCGCGCAGGCGCACCATCTCGCGGAACACGGGGTTGAGGTAGGACTCGTCGTGCAGCGTGATGTCGACGTCGCGGTCGGAGAGGGCGAGGAGCTCGACGTTGCGCAGCAGCAGCGGCATCTCGACGGTCCCGTGGACGTCGTTCCAGGTCGCGGTGCCGATCGCGAGCGCGGCCGACCAGGAGCCGGTGGCCGCGAGCGACGTCTCGCAGTCCTTGAGGATCGCCCTGGCGGTGGTGCGTGCGCGCGGCTGGATCGTGGCGTCGCGCACGAGCGAGGAGATCGAGGTCGCACGGCCGGCGAAGAGCCGCGCCAGGCCGCCGGGGTGCGACGACCGCAGGTCCAGGTACGGGCTCGCCGTGGCGCGCAGGTCGCGCAGGGGCGAGGTCCGCTCGTGACTGCGGCGGTGCTCCCGCCACTGCTCGAGCGCGTCGGCGATCAGCGATCGCCCGATGAAGTCCACCACAGACCCACGGTAACGATCAGGGGACTGCGAGGCTCATTGCCACGCCGCCGCGGGATGAGGCGGCCGAGAGCCTCAGGAGGGCCGTGCCTCCTCTAGTCGAGGAAGGCCATCGGGTCGACGCGGAAGTCGTCTTCCCAGATCTCGAAGTGGAGGTGGCAGCCGGTGACGTTGCCGGTCGCGCCGGAATAGCCCAGCAGCTGTCCCTGCTGCACCGTCTGGCCGGCGGAGACGACGAAGGAGCTCATGTGGCCGTAGTCCGACATGTAGTACTTGCCGCCGAAGTAGCCGTGCTCG
>JAUIBG010000178.1 GCA_030428165.1 Actinomycetes bacterium | reverse complement strand
TCCGAGAGCGCCGAGCGCATCGCCGGGGTGATGACCTCCCTGATGCCCTGGGAGGTCTCCGATGACGACAGGCCCACACCGGTCTGGTTGGACGGGGCCTCGAGCAGCACCAGCTCGCGATTGCCGCCGCCCAGGGTGTTGAGGTTGTCCCACAGGTCGAAGACGAGGCTCTGGAGCTCGGCGGTCGTCTCCGCCGTCGAGTTGTCGATGTAGAGCTGGGTCTCCGAGCGGTCGCGCTCGACCTCGGTGAGGATGCGGTCGATCCTGGAGTCGACGAGACCGTCGCGGATCAGCGACGACGTCAGCACTCCGAGCACCACCAGGGTCACCATGCCCACGACGAGGACGGTGACGCCGACCCTCCACAGCATCGACCCGCGCCAGCGCCTGCCGATCGCGGTGAACGGCGACGCGATGGCGGCGAGCGAGGAGCGCACGCCCATGCGGCTCCCTACGGCGCGCCGGCCTTGTAGCCGACGCCTCTCACGGTCTGCACGATGCGGGGGTGCTCGGGGTCGTGCTCGATTTTCGCCCTGAGCCGCTGGATGTGGACGTTGACGAGACGCGTGTCGGCCGCGTGCCGATAGCCCCACACCGTCTCCAGCAGAGCCTCCCTGGTGAAGACCTGACCGGGAGCACGGGCCAGGGTGACCAGCACGTCGAACTCCAGCGGGGTGAGCGCGATCGGCATGCCGTCGCGCAGGACGCGATGGCCGGTGACGTCGATCTCCAGGTCGCCGACGGCGATCATCGACGAGCCGCCGGGCTCGTTGCGGCGGATCCTGGCCCGCACGCGTGCGATGAGCTCACGCGGCTTGAACGGCTTGGCGATGTAGTCGTCGGCGCCGGACTCGAGTCCCAGGACGACGTCCACCGTGTCGGACTTCGCCGTGAGGATGATGATCGGCACGCCTGACTCTGCACGGATGTCGCGGCAGATGTCGATGCCGCTGCGGCCCGGGAGCATCAGGTCGAGCAGCACGACGTCGGGCTGCGATGCGTGGAACTGGCCGACCGCCTCGTCGCCGTGGTCGCAGAACACCGGCTCGAAGCCGTCCGAGCGCAGCACGATCCCGATCATCTCGGCGACTGCGGGATCGTCATCGACTACCAGAATCTTCGCTGACATGCATCCATTATGCCGAGCGGCGCAGGCACCGCCCGCGCATGCGCGCCGGGTTCTGTCAGAACCCCCAATGCCAGGGGCGACGCATGGCAGGATGGGCCGCGAGGAGGCACGAGTGACGAACGACGGCACCACCGGACCCACCTGGCGCGGAGACGACCCGGCTGCGAGCGGCTGGACCGCTCCGACTCCAGGCGCGCCCACCGCCCCCGGCGGCCCGGCGCAGCCACCGCCGCCAGGGAGCCCCGTGTCGTCCCAGCCCGCGGCTCCGGTGACGTACCGCTCATGGCAGCCCGGAATCATCCCGCTGCGCCCCCTGAACTTCGGCGACGTGCTGGTCGCGCCCTTCAAAGCCATGCGCTTCAACCGCGCCGTGGTGCTGGGGCTGCCGCTCGTCATCTCGATCGGCGCGGCGCTGATCGGGGCCGCCGCCATCTGGGCTCTCTACACCGACCCGCAGTTGGGCCTGCTGTCAGCGGTGCCCACGCTCTCCGGCGTCTCGCCGCTCACCGTCGCGCTCGGCATCGGCGCGATCGCGGTCTACTTCCTGGCCGATGTCATCGCCGGCGCCGTCGTCGCGCCCGGCATCGCGCGGGGTGCGCTGGGAGAGAAGATCACCGCGAACTTCGCCCTCAGTCAGGTGTGGCGACGGTTCTGGTCGCTGGTGGGCCTGTACGCCCTGCAGCTGCTCGTGCTGCTCACCGTGTGGGCGATCGTCGGCGGCGGCGCGGTAGCGGTCATCGTCGCCCTGGTGGCCATCGATGACAGCATGTGGGCCCTGGCCATCCTCATCATGCTGCTGGTCGTGCTCGTGTTCGTGCTCGTGTCCGCGGTGATCACGCTGTTCACGACGCTGCTGCGGCCCATCATCGTGCTCGAGGACGTGGGCGTGTTCCAGTCGATCCGCCGCCTGCGGGCGCTGCTGCGCGGCAACTTCTGGCGTGCGCTCGGCGAGTTCATCGTCGGTTTCATCGCGATCTCCGTGGTGTCGCAGGCGATCGGCAGCGTCTTCCAGTTCGCGCTCGTGCTCCCACTCGCGTTCCTCGACGCGAACCCCGACGTCGCGGCCGTGGCGTTCGCGGGCCTCTACGCGCTCGTCGTGGCGCTCACTGCCGCGCTCACGTACTCGTACATCGGCGGCCTCTCCGCCACCATCTACATCGACCTGAGGATCCGCCAGGAGGGCTTCGACATCGACCTCGCCCGCGCCGCCGAGGCGCGCGCCGGCGCGAGGTAGTCGGTGCTGCTGTCCCTTCTGAGGTCGCTCCCCGCGGCGACCGAGCCGCCGCTCGAGCCCGACCAGGGCACCGCCCAGCAGTGGGCCGAGGACGAGCTCGCGAGCCCCGAGTACACGTCGGAGCCCACCTGGTGGGACCGTTTCCTGGCGTGGCTGAACGACCTGCTCAACACGCTTCTCGAATGGTTCGCCGGCCTCTTCCGCTCGGCGGGTGTGGACGCCGGAGGCGTCGAGATTCTGCGTGTCGTGGTGATCGTGATCGTCGTGCTGATCGTCATGGGCGTGGCCGTCTGGCTCTTCCTGCGGCGCATCCGCGCCGACGGGAGGGCGCGCCGCAGCCACTCGGTCTTCGAGGACGACACGCGCACGGCCGCACAGATCATCGTGGCCGCTCGCGAGGCCGCCGGGGCCGGCGACTACTCGCTCGCGACCATGGAGGCCTACCGTGCCGTCGTGCGCGCAGCCGAGGAGGCCGACCTGGTGGACGACCGCCCAGGCGTGACGGCCGATGAGGCGTCCGCGAGCATCGGCGCGGCCTTCCTGACGCTCGCCGGCGGCACCGCGCGCTCCGCGCGGGACTTCGACGCCGTGAGGTACGGCGAGGAGACGGGCACCGCGGAGCAGTTCGCGCACGGCGAGGCGACCTACGAGGCGCTGCTGGCCGCACTCGAGCCGGAGGCCGCGCGATGACGGCCACCGTCGCGGCACTGGCGACCGAGGCCCCGCGCCGCGGGTTCCGCGTCAACCCGCTCGTGGCGGTGATCGCGGCCCTTGCCGTCGTGCTCGTCGTCGTGACGATCCTGACGCGCAGCGACTCCGACCAGGACACGCTGTCGATCCACAATCCGACGCCCACCGGCACGCGCGCCCTCGCGCAGATCGTGGGGGACCGCGGCGTCGACGTGCGCCAGATCGACAGGCTCGCCGACGCCAGGATCCTCGACCCGGCCTCCACGACGCTCGTCATCGTCGAGGGCGCGCCGTTCTACGACTATCAGGCGCAGTCGCTCCTCGAGTACCCGGGCGACGTGGTGTGGATCATGCCCTCGACGTATTCGTACGGCCTGTTTGAGGCCGACCTCTCGTCGACGCGCTGGTTCGGCGCGGGGGGAACTGCTGTCGCGGACTGCGCCCACCCGGCCGCCCTCGCCGGCGGCGAGATGACGATCTCCGACGGGGTCGTGAACGTGCCGGCCAGCTCCGCCGCCACCGGCTGCTTCGAGGCCGGCACCGGCTCCTACGCCTACGCGGTGCTCGAGCAGGGCGGCCGCAGCGTGACCTTCGTCGAGTCGTGGGCGGGGCTCACGAACGAGTACCTGGCCGAGGTCGGCAACGCCGCCGTCGCGATCCACCTCGTCGGCGCCGAGGAGACGCTCCTGTGGTACCTCGGGGACGGGTTCGACTCCACGTCGCTCACGTGGGGAGCAGGGGACGGCACGCTGCCCGAGTTCGAGGCGCAGCCCGACTTCCTTCCCCCCGGCACGTCGGCGGTGATCCTGGCGCTGGGACTCGCCGTGCTGGTGCTCGCGCTGGCACAGGGGCGCCGGTTCGGCCGCCTGGTGCCCGAGCCGCTGCCGGTCGTGGTGCACGGCTCCGAGGCATCGCGTGGACGCGGGCGCATGTACCGGGCCGGGCGCGCGCGGGGACGCGCCGCCGCCGCCCTGCGCGCCGCATCGGCCGCGCGACTGGCGCAGCGACTGCGGGTGCCGCGCCGGGACGGCCCCGACAGCCTCGTCGCGGCGATCGCTCACGCCTCGCGACGCCCTGAGACGGAGGTGCGCGACCTGTACTACGGTCCCGCCCCCGAGAGCGACGCCGCACTCGTCAGACTTTCCGAAGCACTCGACACCGTGGAGACGGAGATACTGGGATGACCGAACCGACGCCCCACCAGCAGGACGCCCCTCCCCCGCCGCCGAGCGGCGCACAGCCCTCGCCGGAGGCGCCAGCGGCTCCCGCGCCGCCGCGCCCTGTCGGCGTGCCAGGCGCCGAGGAGCGCGCAGCGCAGAGCGACTCCCGCGACGCGCTGCTGAGGCTGCGCTCCGAGGTCGGCAAGGTGATCGTGGGCCAGGATCAGCTCATCACCGGCCTGGTCATCTCGCTGCTGTGCGAGG
>JAUIBG010000177.1 GCA_030428165.1 Actinomycetes bacterium | reverse complement strand
GAGGATCTCCTCGTGCGGGTTGTTCGAGCCCAGGCAGAGCAGGTCCGCGCCGGCGCCGATCGCGCGGACGGCGGCGGCGGGGATGCCGATCTCGCCGCATGCGCCCACCATGTCGAGCGCGTCGGTGACGATCACGCCGTCGAAGCCCAGCTCGCCGCGCAGGACGTCGCCCAGGATGGTGGGCGAGAACGTCGCGACGTTCTGCGCGTCCAGCGCGGGGACGCGGATGTGCGACGTCATGATCGTCCTGGTGCCGGCCGCGATCGCGGCGCGGAAGGGCACGAACTCGCGCACGGCGAGAGTGGCCGCATCGGCCGTGACGACCGGCTCCGAGACGTGGGAGTCCATGGACGTGTCGCCGTGGCCGGGGAAGTGCTTGGCGCACGCGGCGACGCCTGCTGCCTGGACGCCCTCGGTCCACGCCGCGGTGTGCTCCGCGACCTCGGCGGGGTCGGAGCCGAAGCTCCTCACGCCGATGACCGGGTTGAGCGGGTTCGAGTTGACGTCCGCGTCGGGGGCCAGGGTGAAGTGGATGCCCACCTCGGCGAGCTCGGCGCCCACCTGCCTCGCGACGGCGCGCGTCGCCTCGACGTCGTGAAGGCGACCGAGCACGGCATTGCCGGGGAACGGCGAGCCCTCGTGCTGGTAGAGCCTGCTGACGTCGCCGCCCTCCTCGTCGATCGACACGATCGCGTGGGGGTTGGCCTCGTAGATCGCCGCGGTGAGCGCGGCCAGCTGCTGCGGGGTATCGACGTTGTGCCCGAAGACGCACACGCCGCCCAGTCCCTCGCGCAGCAGGTCCGCGACCCATGCAGGGAGCTCGGTGCCGACGAAGCCCGGCATCAGCACGCCGAGCGCGTCGCGTCTGTGAAGTCGCTGTGCCACCGAGCTCACCCCTTGACCGCGCCGCCGACGAGGCCCTGGGCCATGCGTCCCTGCACGATCATGAAGAAGACGATGACGGGCACGGCGACCAGCACGGCGCCTGCCATGACCTGGCCCCACTCGGTCACGCCGAGGTTCGAGGTCTGGGCGAAGTCGCGCAGCCACAGCGGGAGCGTCGCCTTCTCGTCCTCGGTCAGGATGATCGACGCGAGCGCGAACTCGTTCCACACCTGGATGAAGGCGAATACTCCCGAGGCCACGAGGCCGGGCGCGAGGAGCGGGAAGGTGACGCGGCGGAAGGCCCCCATCCTGGTGCAGCCGTCGATCATCGCCGCCTCCTCGAGGTCGACCGGGACGCCGGCCACGAAGCCTCGCAGCATCCACACCGTGAACGGGACGACCATGGCGAGGTAGATGATCGAGACGCCGATGATCGAGTTAAGCAGGCCGAAGCCGGCGAGCATCTTGTACTGGGCGATGAACATCGCCTCGGCGGGGAGCATCTGCACCAGGATCACGACGAGCACGAACGTCTTGCGGCCGGCGAACCGGAAGCGCGCGATCGCGAGGGCCGCGAGCGACGCGTAGACGATGCACAGCACCAGGGCGATCGCGGTCACGGCCACGGACATGCCCAGCGCGGGGAAGAACGCGGTCTCGTCGAGCACGGCCTGGAAGTTGCGCAGGGTGCCGCCGAAGGGCAGGAACGTCGGGGTGAGGCTGTTGATCGTGGCCGTGGTCTGGAAGGAGGAGTTGATCATCCAGTAGACGGGGAACGCCCACATGATCGCGAGCACCACCGCGACGGCTGCGCCGATCGTGCGGCTCAGGGTCTTGTTCCTTGTCATGACTGCTCGTCCTCCTTGAGAAGCTGACGGACGTAGCCCCAGCTGATGACCAGCGTGAGCGCCATCACGGTCATGGCCGCTGCGGACGCGAGGCCGAACTCGCCCCGGCCGATGCCGAGGCCGTAGATGTAGGTGCCCAGCAGGTCGTACCGCACGCCGGCGGCGCCGAAGTCCTGCAGGAGCTGGATCTGGGCGAACACGCGCAGGTCCCAGATGAACTGGAGCAGCAGCAGGATCGTCAGGACGGGGCGGATGATCGGGATCATGATGCGGACGAGCGTCTGGAAGCCGCTGGCGCCGTCCAGCTGGGCGGCCTCGAGGACCTCCTCACTCACCTGGGTGAGGCCCGCGTAGACGGAGAACGCCACGAAGGGCACCGATGCCCAGGTGATGATCACGCACGCGACGCCGAAGAAGCTGAGCGGATCGATCAGCCAGTTGTGGCCGATCATGTCGACGCCGGGGACCTTCGAGAGCAGGTAGTTGATCACGCCGTTGCGATCGTCGAGCAGCCAGTTCCACACGGTCATCTGGGCGACGATGGGCATGGCCCACGCGAGCAGCATCGCGACCTGGAGGACGATCCGCGACCAGGTCGGGATCACGCGCATCAACAGGGCGAAGCCGATGCCGATGCCCATGGTGAGCAGCGCGGTGACCGCCATGAAGACGATCGAGCGCACTGCGATGGTCCAGAACTCGCCGCTGGTGAGCAGCGCCGCGTAGTTCTCGAACCACACGAACACGGGCGGCTGGCCGAACTGCTGCTGGAGGCCGTACTCCATGAAGGAGTTCACGACCTGCCAGCCCAGCGGGTAGGCCATGCCGATCAGGAGCGCCGTGATCGCGGGGATCAGCAGCAGGTAGGGCAGGACGGACCGCCGCTTCTTGTTGAGCGTCTGCGGCTCCGTCACCGCGGGTGCGTCGTCGGCGATGGTGGCCATGCGCACTCCTATCAAGGTCGATGAAACAAGTCTGAGGGGTGGGGCGGCGCTTCGCCGCGTCCCACGCGACCGGAACGGGGGGGCTCGGGACGAGCGCCTCGCCGTCCCGGTCGCATGTGTGGGGTGGAGGCGGGCGAGCATCGGTGGACGCTCGCCCGCCCCGTCTCCTGCGGCGCGCATCGCGCCGCGGAAGGATGGTGCTAGCCGTTGATCAGCTCGTTGATCTTGGCGTCGGCCTCGGCCGCGAGGGTCGCGACGTCACCGCCCTCGGCCACGGCCTGGAAGTAGTCCTCCATGATCCCGGCCTCCTCGACGGCGGCCCAGCCCGGCGCGGCCGGGGTGAGCTTGGCGTTCGCAGCGGCCTCGTAGGCGATCTCGTTGACGCCGGGGAAGGTGTCGAGCGAGGTGTAGGCCTCGACGTAGTCGAGGTTGGCGGGGCCGAGGCCGTTCTCCGCGAGCAGGCTCTGGTAGCCCTCCGAGAAGATGATGTCCATCAGCTGGACAGCGGCGTCCTGGTGCTGCGAGGCAGCCGAGATGCCGATGTTCGAGCCGCCGGCGAACACGGGGGCCGCGCCGCCGTCGACGCCCGGCAGGGCGTAGACGCCGAAGGTCTCCGGGTTCCAGACGTAGGACTCGGTCTCGGCGTCGAAGTCACCGAGGGTCCAGGTGGCCCACGACGGAGCGAGAGTCGAGGACGCCGGGGTGCCGGCGAGGAACTCGTCGTTGATCGCCGAGTAGGTGGTGGTGTCGTCGTCGGTCGCGGTGGCCACGCCACCGGTGGTGAAGAGCTCCTGCCACTGCTCCATGCCGGCCACGGACTCGGCGGAGGCCAGGGTCGCGGTCCACTCGCCGTCGTACGTGGCGATCTCGCCGCCGTTGGCGAAGATCCAGGAGATGCCCGAGCGCCAGTCGCGACCGGCCAGGTAGGCACCGCCCACGCCCTGGTCCTTCATCGCGGCGTTGACCTCGGTGTACTCGGCGAGCGTGGTGGGCACCTCGACGCCTGCGGCCTCGTAGATGTCCGAGCGGTAGAACACGGCGCGGGAGCCGAAGTAGTACGGCATCGCGTAGATCGAGTCGCCCACGGAGCCGGCCTCGACGAAGCCCTGGAGGAGCGAGTCGCCGCCCCACTGCTCGTAGTACTCGGTCACGTCGGAGAAGGCGCCGACCGTGGTGAACGTGGCGGCCTGGGTGTTGCCGATCTCGGCGACGTCAGGCGTGTTCTCCGAGTCGGGCAGCGCGGTGGTCAGCGACGAGATGAGGTCGCCCCAGCCGATCTGCTCGATGGTGAGCGCGCCGCCGTTGACCTCGGCGTAGGTGTCGGTCAGGTACGTCAGCGCGACCTCGGGGGTGTCGGTGCCGGCGAGCCACAGGGTGATGTCCTGGGCCTCGACCTCGGCAGCGGCGTCGGTGGTGGTCGTCTCGTCGGGCTCCTCCGCGTCGGTGGAGGAACAGCCGGCCAGGGCCAGCGCAGACACCGCGGTCAGCACGACCGCTCCACGTGTCATCTTGTTCATTGATCTTCCTTCTTTGTGTGGGGTAGGTGCCCTCAGCCGAGCCGGCCCAGGGACGTGTCGGGGATCACGAGACCCCCAGCTGGCCCCGGAGGACCAGCACGACCGCTCCAAGCACGACGAGGTCGCGCCCGAGGGAGGTCGTCCGCAGCTGCACCTCGCCAAGCGGATTGGCGAGGGTGCGGCGGCGAAGAGTGGACAGGGCCGTGTCGAGCAGCGGGCCCTGGATGACGGCGCTCGGGCCGGCGAGGACGACCTCGCCGAGGTTGAGCGCGGAGACGATGGGGGCGAGCACGATGCC
>JAUIBG010000018.1 GCA_030428165.1 Actinomycetes bacterium | reverse complement strand
CTCACCTCGAGGATGGTGCCGTCCCGGTCGCCGAAGTACGCGGTGCCCTCGGTGACGTGAAGGTACTGGCCGCGCGCGTGCGAGTGCCATGCGGTCCTGGCGCCAGGCGCGAAGCGCACTTTGGCGAGGACCGCGCGCTGGTCGTCGGTATGCGGCAGGGCGATCATGTCGACCCAGACGTCGCCGGCGAACTGCTCGGGCGGGTTCTCGATGGTCGGGATCGTTGGCTCAATGTTCATGCTGGTCGTCCTCTAGCTCTCGAAGATCTTCTTGGCGAGCGTGAGCGCGGACACGGCCCTGGGCCAACCGGCGTAGAACGCGACGTGGGTGATCGCCTCAGTGATCTCGTCCTCAGTGAGCCCGTTCGCCAGTCCCATGGGGATGTGGCCGTTCAGCTGCTCGATGTTGCCGGCACTCACCAGGCTCGAGATCGTGATGAGACTCCGGTCGCGGGGCGACAGGTCGTCCGTGCGCGACCAGACCTGGCCGAACAGCACATCGTCGGTGAGCCCGACGAAGGTCGGGGCGTATCCGCCCATCATCTTCTGCATGGGCGTGGTGTCGTCTGACATGTGGGGTCCTTCCGTCGATACCGCCCCAGTACACGCCCAAGGAATCTCGCGAGCCAGGCCCTGCCAGAGGTACTCCTCGCAGGGCCTCCCTCATCGCTCCTGCGCGGCATACGGTGGATGCATGACAGTGTCGAAGGACGACGTGCGCGAGTTCCTGGTGAGCCGTCGCGCCAAGGTGACCCCAGCAATGGTGGGCCTGCCCGAGGCGGGCGCGAGGCGCGTTCCGGGCCTGCGACGCGGCGAGGTGGCGGTCCTGGCGGGCGTGAGTGTCGAGTACTACACCAAGGTGGAGCGCGGCGACCTGCGTGGAGTGTCCGACGAGGTGCTCGAGGCGATCGCGTCCGCGCTCAGGATGGACGAGGCGGAGCGCGCACATCTGTTCGACCTGTCTCACGCGGCGAACGCCGGCATGCGCGCGAGAACCCCACGGGCGCCTCGCGACGGCATCCGCGCGAGCCTGCTGCATCTGGTCGCGTCGGTGTCGGAAGGCGCCGCAGTACTGGGCAACACCCGCAACGACATCGTGGCGACCAACCCGCTCGCTCGGGCCCTCTACGACCCCCTGTTCCGCTCGCAGGGCGAGACTCCCGGCTATCCGCGGTTCATCTTCTTCGACCCCGCCGCGCGTGAGTTCTACCCGGACTGGGCGCTCATCGCCGATGGCTCCGTCGCCTCGCTGCGGTCGGTCGCGGGACGGAACCCGTTCGACAAGTCGCTCACCGACCTGGTCGGCGAGTTGTCGACCCGTTCCGAGGAGTTCCGCACGAGATGGGCGCGCCACGACGTGCGGCTCCACATCGAGGGGCTCAAGCGCATCAATCACCCAGCGGTGGGGCTTCTCGAGCTCGAGTACAACGTGCTCGACCTCCCGGCCGATGAGGGCCTGAAGCTCACCGTGTACACCGCGCCGCCCGGCTCCGAGTCCGAGGAGAAGCTCACGCTGCTCGCAACCTGGTGGGCCTCCGAGCGCGCCACGTCTCCGGCGCGCTGACACGAGTGCGACCGCGGTCCGAATCACGCAGAGGGGCCGCGCGGAGACTGGTACCGACAGAGCCTCCCCGGAGCTCCAGCGCGGACGTAGCGTCGACGACATGGACACCATCACGCTGAACAACGGCGTCGTCATGCCCGCACTGGGCTACGGCGTCTTCCAGACCCCCGCAGACGAGACGGCGACCGCCGTCGCCGAGGCCCTGCGCGTGGGCTACCGTCACATCGACACCGCGGCCGCCTACTTCAACGAGGCCGGCGTAGGCCAGGCGATTGGCGAGTCCGGCATCGGCCGCGACGACCTGTTCATCGAGACCAAGGTGTGGGTGAGCGACTACGGCTACGACGAGACGCTGCATGCGTTCGAGAAGGCCACCGCAAAGCTCGGCATCGATCAGCTCGACCTGCTGATCCTGCACCAGCCGGCGCCGTCGCGCTGGCAGAAGGTCGTCGACGCCTACAGGGCGCTCGAGAGGCTCTATGCCGACGGCAAGGTCCGCGCGATCGGCGTCAGCAACTTCATGCCCAGCCACCTCACCGACCTGCTCGCTGCCACGGAGATCGTCCCCGCGGTCAACCAGATCGAGATCCACCCGTACTTCCAGCAGAAGGAACTGCTGGCACTGAACACCGCGCACGGCACCGTTAACCAGGCATGGTCCCCGATCGGCGGCATCACGTTCTACCCCGGCTGGGGCGACGGGAAGCGCTCGACGCTGGACGATCCGACGATCGGCGAGATCGCGACGGCGCACGGCAGGACGCCCGCGCAGGTCATGCTCCGCTGGCATGTCCAGGAGGGGCGCCAGGTGATCCCGAAGTCGGTGACGCCCTCGCGCATCGCGGAGAACTTCGACGTCTTCGACTTTGAGTTGACTGCCGCTGAGCTGGCGACGGTCGACGCTCTCGACACGGGGGTGCGCGGTGGGCCCGATCCCGAGGCTCCCCGCGACGAGTGGTTCGACTTCGCCATTCCCGAGGCGTAGGCCGCGAATCTCACGTAAGGAGCAGTCATGCAGTACACACAGCTAGGAAAGTCCGGCCTGCGGATCCCCCGCCTCGCGCTCGGCACCATGACCTACGGCGACCCCTCCTCGACGGTGCCGTCGTGGGGTGCGTTCGGCTGGGAGTCGGCGGCCCCGTTCTACCGCCAGGCCGTCGAGCTCGGCATCACGTTCTGGGACACGGCCAACGTCTACAGCGCCGGCGCCAGCGAGGAGCTCACGGGCCGCGCGATGCGCGAGTTCAGCACCCGTGAGGAGATCGTGCTGGCCTCCAAGGTCCACTTCCAGATGCACGACGGCCCTGGGGGGCAAGGACAGTCGCGCAAGGCGATCATGGAGCAGATCGACGCCTCGCTCACGCGCCTCGGCACCGACTACGTCGACCTCTACCAGATTCACCGGTTCGACCCCACGACTCCCATGGAGGAGACCATGGAGGCGCTGCACGACGTCGTGAAGGCGGGCAAGGCTCGCTACCTCGGCGCCTCAGCCATGTGGGCATGGCAGTTCTCCGAGCTCCAGCACACCGCTTCCATGAACGGCTGGACCAGGTTCGTCTCCATGCAGGACCAGTACTCACTGGTCTACCGCGAGGAGGAGCGCGAGATGTTCGGGCTGCTCGCCCACCAGGGAGTCGGCGCCATCCCCTACAGCCCGCTCGCCAAGGGGCGCGTCACTCACCCGTGGGGAACCACGACGAGCCGCAACAGCAACGACCCGGTCGCCGATGCCACGTTCGTGGATGCCGACGAGCCGATCGTGAACGCGGTCGAGACGATCGCCGCGTCCCGCGGCGTGCCGATGGCGCAGGTGGCCCTCGCCTGGGTGCTCCGCAATCCGGTGGTCTCTGCACCGATCGTCGGAGCGACCAAGCCGCACCACCTGGCCGATGCCGTCGCCGCCCTCGGTCTCGAGCTCACCGAGGACGAGGTCACGGCACTCGAGGAGCACTACACGCCGCGGACACCCGCCGGTTTCTAGTTCGAGACTCGCCTGGCCGCTGGCAGACTTGCCCCATGGCCAAGAAGCACAGCCGCGACCACGGCGGGACGCCCGCGACGGTCGCGCTGGATCAGGCCGGCATCGCGCACACCCTGCATTCGTACGAGCACGACCCCGCCTCCGACCTCAGCTACGGTCTCGAGGCCGCCGCAACCCTGGGACTCGATCCCGAGCAGACCTTCAAGACCCTGTGCGCCTACGTCGACGACGAGATGGTGGTCGCGGTCGTGCCGGTCGCCGGGATGCTCGACCTCAAGGCGCTCGCATCGGCCACCGGTGGCAAGAAGGCGCGCATGTGCCCGCCAGCCGACGCCGAGCGCTCCTCCGGCTACGTCGTGGGAGGCATCTCCCCCATCGGCCAGAGGACTCCGCGGCGCACGGTGGTGGACGAGACCGCCCAACTGTACGACGCGGTCTACGTCTCGGGCGGGCGGCGCGGCCTCGACATCGGCCTGTCCCCGGCAGACCTTCTCACCGTCACCGGCGGCGCCTACGCCCCCATCGCGAAGGAGTCCTGATGGACCTCAGCCCCCTCGATCCCGCCCGCGACCTCGACGAGGCGCTCGCGACGGTGCGCGCGAGGGTCACCCGCGCCGAGGAGCTCTCGGGCAGAGCCGGGGCCGGGGTGCGGGTCCTGGTTGCGACGAAGACCTTCGACGCCTCGGCGGTGAGGCGCGTCATCGGCGCCGGGGCCAAGCTCGTGGGCGAGAACCGCCTCCAGGAACTGGAGGCCAAGGCCGATGCGGCGCACGACGAGGGCGCGAAGGTGCACGTGATCGGGCCGGTCCAGCGCAACAAGGTGCAGCTCGCGGTGAAGCTCGCCGACTGCGTGCAGACCGTCGACTCGCTTCGGCTCGCGGAGCGGCTGTCGCGGCTGTGCCTCGAGGCCGAGCGGACCCTCGACGTGATGATCCAGGTGAACGTCTCGGGCGAGGAGACCAAGTCGGGCGTGCTGCCCGAGGAGGCGCTCGCGCTCGCCAGCCAGGTGCAGCGCCTCGACGGGCTGCACGTGATCGGGTTCATGACGATCGGGCTGAACTCCCCCGTCGAGGCGGCGGTGAGGGCCGGCTACGCGCAGCTGAGGGAGATCAGGGATGCGGCGCTCATCGGCTCGGAGCGGGGCGAGTACCCGCTGCGGGACGCGTGGGAGCTGTCGATGGGGATGTCGAACGACCTCGAGTGGGCGGTGGCCGAGGGCGCGACCATGGTGCGCGTCGGCACGGCCGTGATGGGCGCGCGCGACTACGCGTAGTCGCGGCTCGGCGCCGCGCAGCGCCGACTTCGGAGCGTCGAAGTGCCGTAGTTAGGACAGGTTTGCCTTGCTAGACGGCTCCGAGCGCACGCTCCTAGCCTGAACTCATGGCACACGAGCCCCAGCCCGAGGACTACGAGCACGACAAGGTCGGCAGCCGTCTCAACTGGTTGCGCGCGGGGGTGCTGGGCGCGAACGACGGCATCGTCTCGATGGCCGCGCTGCTCGTCGGAGTGCTCGCCGTGGACACGTCGTTCTACGTGGTCTTCACTGCGGGCTTCGCAGGCCTCGCCGCCGGCGCGCTGTCGATGGGCATCGGCGAGTACGTCTCGGTCTCCACCCAGCGCGACGCCGAGGCGGCGATGATCGCGCGCGAGAAGCGCTGGCACAAGCTCCGTCCCACCTACGAGCTCGCGCAGCTGATCCGCCTCCACCAGGAGAGCGGGATGAGCGAGGACACGGCGCGTCGCGCCGCCACCGAGCAGATGCAGTACGACGCCCTGGGCGCCCACGCGAGGGCTCACCTGGGGGTGGACCCCGATGAGCTCACGTCGCCAGTGCAGGCGGGCGTCGCCTCGTTCATCGCGTTCAGCATCGGCGGCATCGCCCCGATGCTCACGGCTCTGGTCCCGCCCGCCGACTGGCGGATCCCGATGACCTTCGGAGTCGTCGTGGTGGCGCTGGTCTTCACGGGCTGGGGAGCCGCGCGACTGGGCCACGCGCCCCGCCTCAAGGCGATCCTGCGCACCGCGATCGGCGGCGCGGCCGCGATGGCGATCACGTACGGCATCGGTCAGCTGGTCGGCACCACGATCGTGTAGTCGCCCCTGACGCTCACTGCCGTCCGCCGATAGGTTGGAGGGCATGACCGGCGGCGAGATGAGCAGCACCACGGCTTCCCGAGAGCCGATGACCACCCACACCCTCGCGAAGTGGGTGTTCTGGCCGGCCGCGGGGATCATCCTCACGTTCGTCGCGTTCGCGCTGATCGCGCCCAGCATCGCCGAGCAGTTCTTCGCCGCGATCAACAGCACGATCATCGAGACGGTCGGCTGGTACTACGTGCTGATCGCCGTCGTGTTCGTGGTGTTCGCGCTCTACATCGGCTTCAGCCAGTTCGGCGACATCGTGCTGGGCAAGGACGACGAGAAGCCCGCCTTCTCGACCTTCTCCTGGTTCGCGCTGCTGTTCGCGGCCGGCATGGGCATCGGCCTCGTCTTCTACGGCGTCTCCGAGCCTCTCGCCCACTTCGCGACCCCGCCGCCCGGCGTGACCGGCACCCCCGAGCAGCTGGCCGAGCAGGCGATGGCGCGCACCTTCCTCCACTGGGGCCTGCACGCGTGGTCGATCTACATCGTCGTCGGTCTCGCGATCGCCTACGCCGTGCACCGGCGCGGGCGGCCCGTCTCGGTCCGTTGGACCCTCGAGCCGCTCATGGGCGACAAGGTCAAGGGCGTCTGGGGCAACGTCATCGACGTCACGGCGGTGGTGGGCACGCTGTTCGGCCTCGCGACCTCGCTGGGCCTGGGCGTGCTGCAGATCTCGGCGGGACTGGGAGTCACCGGCATCGCGGTGCCGAGCACGAGCACCCAGGTGTGGCTCATCATCGGCATCACGATCGTCACGATCTTCTCGCTCGTCACCGGCCTGCAGAAGGGCATGAAGTGGCTGTCGAACACCAACCTGGTGCTCGCCGGCCTGATCCTCCTGTTCGTGCTCACGATGGGCCCGACCGAGTTCCTGCTGCGGGAGTTCGTGCAGTCGATCGGCGCGTACATCTCGGGCTTCGTCCACATGGCGTTCGACACCTCGGCCTTCGAGGGTCCCGAGGGCGCCGCATGGCAGGCCTCGTGGTCGACCTTCTACTGGGGCTGGTGGATCTCGTGGGCGCCCTTCGTCGGCGTCTTCATCGCGAGGGTCTCGAAGGGCCGCACGGTGCGCGAGTTCGTATGGGGCGTCCTGCTGGTGCCAGCCGGCCTCACCTTCCTGTGGTTCTCCACCCTGGGCGGCACCGCCATCTACCAGGAGCTCTACGGAGACGGTGGCCTCGTCGGGGCCGATGGCTCGATCGACTTCGAGGGATCGCTCTTCCAGCTGCTCGAGACGCTGCCGGGCGGCGGGGTGGCCATCTACGGCGCGATGATCCTGGTGGCGCTGTTCTTCGTGACGTCATCGGACTCGGGCTCGCTGGTGCTGTCGATGCTCACCACTGGAGGCGACGAGAGCCCCAAGCGCTGGGTGCGCGTCTTCTGGGCGACCACGACCGCAGCGGTCGCGATCGGCCTGCTGCTGAGCGGCGGGCTGACGGCCCTCCAGACGGCCGCGATCATCACCGCCCTGCCGTTCTCGTTCGTGATGATCGCGATGATGATCGCGACCATGAAGGCGTTCGGCGAGGAGCGCAGGAGATCCCTGCGGGCCAGCCGCGAGGAGTTCGTCGAGCACGTGGCGGACCACATCGGCGACCACTTCGGGCTCGAGCCGTCGACGGTCGAGATCTCGACGCAGGTCACGAGGATCTCGTGGCATCGCAGGCTGCTGGGCCGCGGCGGGGCTGGGGCCAAGGGCGGAGTCGGGACGGCGGCTGGCTCTGCAGGTGCCGCCGCCACGACCACGGCCGATGCCGGGGCGCCCACCGCACAGGACCTCGCCGACGAGAGCCCCACCCAGGGCTTCCCGCCGGTCGAGCACGACGTGGCCGAGACGGTGGTCGACGGCAACGCGGTCGGGGCCGACGAGATCGCCGAGAACCCCAGCTACGAGTCCCTGCACACGGACGAGATCGTCGCGATCGAGCTGCCGGGCACGGACGAGAAGTAGCGCGTCGCGCATGCCGTCACGAGACGTCTACGCGTCGATCGCCTCCGGTGTCCTGCGCATCTTCACGACCGAGGCGAGGACGGCCACGGTCATCGCGAGCACGATGAAGCCGAGCGACCAGGCGGTCGGGATCTCGATCGCCCACGGGATGGGCTCGCCGCCGTTGATGAACGGCACCTCGTTCTCGTGCATGGCGTGGAGCACGAGCTTGACGCCGATGAAGGCCAGGATCGCCGCGATGCCGTACGTGAGGTAGACGAGCCGCTCGACCAGGTGGCCCAGCAGGAAGTACAGCTGCCTCAGCCCCATGAGGGCGAAGATGTTCGCGGTGAAGACGATGAACGCCGACTGGGTGACGCCGAATACCGCGGGGATCGAGTCGAGGGCGAACATCACGTCGGTGAGCCCGAGCGCGACGATCACGATGATGACCGGAGTGAAGACACGCTCGCCGTTCACGACCGTCCTGAGCTTGGCGCCGTCGTAGACCTCGGAGATGTTGAAGCGGCGCCGCATCCAGCCGATCAGCTTGTTCTCGCTCTCCTCTGCGTCCTCGACTCCGCCGAAGGCCTGGTGCCACGCGGTGTAGATGAGGAAGAGGCCGAACAGGTAGAAGATCCAGGAGAAGGCCTCGATCAGCTGGACCCCGACGACGATGAAGACGCCGCGCAGGATCAGGGCCAGGATGATGCCCACCATCAGCAGCTCCTGCTGATTGCGGCGCGGCACCTTGAGCCTGGCCATGATCAGCAGGAAGACGAAGAGGTTGTCGACCGAGAGCGAGTACTCGGTCAGCCAGGCGGCCACGAACTGACTGGCGTGCTCGGTGTCGCCGAGCGCCCAGATGGTGCCGGCGAAGACGATCGCCAGGGCGCTGTAGAAGCCGATCCAGAGCGCCGACTCCCGGTTCGAGGGCACGTGCGGGCGGTGGAAGGCGTACCAGATGTCGAAGATCAGGATGAGGATCAGGACGCCGAGCGATCCGGCTTCGAACCAGAACGGAAGCGGTGACTCCACGGGCGGGCCTTTCGGGTAGGGGCTGACGGTGCACGTCTCTCCCGCGGAGCAGGTTGGTGACTGCTCCGGTCACGGCCGGGCCCCCGACGGCGGGTTCCGTGATGACGACCGTGACTGCTGGGATACTCCCGAACGCGCTCAGGCTAGCACCGGGCAGGGGCCGATGCGGGTGCTGTGCGCGCGACGCGGTTCGGTTCGGCGCGCGCGCACCTAGCGCGGCATCGACCCGACACTCGCCGCGGCTAGCGCGGCTCGACGCCCGCCTTCATCAGGCCGTAGACCAGCGAGTCGACGAGCGCCTCCCAGGAGGCCTCGATGATGTTCGGCCCGACGCCCACCGTGCGCCACGAGCGACCGGACTCGCGCTCGTGGGTGGTGATGAGGACGCGGGTCACCGCATCGGTGCCGTGGCTCGCGTCCATGATACGGACCTTGAAGTCGGTGAGGTCGAAGGCGCCGATCTCCGGGTAGACGCCAGCGAGCGCCGCTCGGAGGGCGTGGTCGAGCGCGTTGACCGGACCGTTGCCCTCGCCCACGGCGACGATCCGCTCGCCTCCTGCGACGATCTTGAGGACGGACTCGGCATCGGCCTCGGTCGGGTCGCCGGGCTCGGAGTTCACTGCGACGCGCCAGGTCTCCGTCTCGAAGTAGCGAGGTGTGTCGCCCAGCTCGGAGCGCAGCAGCAGCTCGAAGGAGGCGTCCGCGGCGTCGAAGGTGTACCCGGCGGCCTCGGCGTGCTTGACGCGGTCGGTCACGCGGCCCAGCAGCTCGGCCTGGCCCGTGAGGTCGAAGCCCAGCTCCTTGCCCTTGAGCTCGATCGAGGCGCGGCCGGCCATCTCGGACACGAGCATGCGCATGTCGTTGCCCACCAGCGAGGGGTCGGTGTGCTGGTAGAGGTCGGGATCGACGCGGATCGCGGAGGCGTGCAGGCCCGCCTTGTGAGCGAAGGCCGAGGCGCCGACGTAGGGCTGGCGCGCGAACGGCACGATGTTGGTGATCTCGGAGATCGCGTGCGAGATCCGGGTCGCCTCCTTGAGGCCGTCTCCCTTGAGGGCGATCGTGTTCCGCTTGATCTCGAGATTCGCGGTCACCGCGACGATGTCGGCGTTGCCGGTGCGCTCGCCGTAGCCGTTCACGCAGCCCTGGACGTGCGTCACCCCGGCGCTCACGGCGGCGACGGAGTTCGCGACGGCGCAGCCGGAGTCGTTGTGGGCGTGCATGCCCAGGGGCGCGGAGGTCTTGGCGCGGACGTCGGCGACGATGCGCGAGACGTCGTCGGGCAGCATGCCGCCGTTGGTGTCGCACAGCACGAGGGTGTCGGCACCCGCGTTCTGGCCTGCGACCAGGCACTTCACCGCGTAGTCGGCATCGAAGTTGTAGCCGTCGAAGAAGTGCTCGGCGTCGACGATGACGCGGCGGCCCTCGCCCACGAGGAAGGCGACGGTCTCCTCGATCATGCGCAGGTTCTCGTCGGGGCTGACGCGCAGGGCGCGCTCGGCGTGCCGGATGTCGGACTTGGCGACGAGTGTGATGATGGGCGCCTCGGAGTCGAGCAGGGCGCGCACCTGGGGGTCGGAGGCCGCCGTGGTGCCCGCCTTGCGAGTCATGCCGAAGGCAGCGAACTGGGCGTTGCGGAAGCTCAGCTCCTTGTTGACCAGGGCGAAGAATTCGGTGTCCTTGGGCACGGCGCCGGGCCAACCGCCCTCGATGACGCCCACGCCGAGCTCGTCGAGGAGGGGCGCGATCGCCATCTTGTCGGCAACCGAGAGGTTCATGCCCTCCTGCTGCGCGCCGTCGCGCAGGGTGGTGTCGTAGACCTCGACGCTGGACGCAGCGCCGGCGGCGCCGCCGTCTGCCTCCGCGACCGCCGCGGCGCCGTGAGCCTCATTGCCCAGCGGTGCTCCGCTCGTGTCCGTCATGCCGTACTCCTTCGTATCACCGCAGTTCCGCCGGCTCGCCATCCCAACAAAAAAGCCCCCCAGGGTGCGGGAGGCTTGCGCGTCGGGAATGTTCGCCGACGCGCTACGGAATGATGATCGTGGTCTGCATCGGTGTCAGTATGCCACGGCCAGCCACTCCAGGGCCGCAGGGGCCGCGTGCAGGACGCTGATGTGACCGGCGCCCGGGATCTCGCGCAGCTGAGCCGGCTCGATTGCGTCGTCGAGGTAGAGGCCGTGGCTCAGTGGCACCAAGCGGTCCTCCGTGCCCTGGAGCAGCAGGGTGGGCGCCACGATGTCGCCCAGGTCGATGCCCCAGTCCTTGGCGTACGCGAGGTCGTCGTCGACGAGTCCCGCCGGCCCCTCCGCGGTAGCCCGCTCGACCACGCCGTTGAACCAGCCCCACTCGCCCTCGAGCGCCTCGTAGTCGGCGGACGTGAAGGAGCTCGGGTCCCACTCCTCCTCAAGCCTCGCCTCGCGCGCCTCGAGCCCCTCGGCTGCCGCGCTCAGATCGGCAATGCCGCTCGACGACATCCCCTCGAAGTAGCCGGGAATGCCGTACGGGGCGACACCGGCTCCCACGAGCGCCGCCTTGACGCGATCCGGCGCAAGGGCCGCCACGGCGAGGGCGTGCGGGCCTCCGCCCGAGTGGCCGATGACGCAGAACCTCTCGATGCCTGCCGCGTCGGCGACGGCGAGGGCATCGCGGGCCGAGTCGGCCACGGAGCGGCCCGGCAGTCGCGTAGACCCCGGATAGCCGGCCCGGCTCACGCCGATCCAGCGGAGGTCCGGGATCGAGCTCGAGTGCTCGGCGGCGCGCATCAGTGGCGCCGGCGGCTCACCGGTGTTGGGGGTGCCGTGGAACCACAGCACCGCGCAGTCCGTGTCGGTGGTGCTCTCGTCGGTGTTGAAGGTCTTCTCGTCGAACCAGCGGACCTCGCGGCCATCCGGCAGGGCGAGGGTGTGCTCGGTCACGTCGTCGTCCTTCCACCCTCAGCCGGCGGGAACGGCGGGCCTGTTGAGGGCTCGCCGCTTCTCCTTCCAGTCTGGCAGGTAGGTCGACATCGTGGAATAGAAGCCGGGGCCGTGGTTCGGGTGGATGAGGTGGGTGAGCTCATGCACCACGACGTACTCGAGGAGCTCGGGATCCCTCCTGCCCAGCTCGACCGCCAGCGAGACCCGCAGCTTCGCCTTGTTGCAGCTGCCCCAGCGGGTGCGCATGAGACGCACGGAGAGATCGGGCACGGGCACGCCCATGCGCTCGGCCCAGTAGGCGATCAGGGGTTCCGCCGCGGCCCGCACCTCACGGCGCAGCCGCTCGGCCTCCGGTCCCGGCTCGAGCGGCTGGGGCAGGGCCTCGCGCCGGCCGCGCGCCTTCTCGATCCAGTCGGTCCTCGAGGCGACGAACTCGTCGATCGTGCGCTGCGGGGTGCGGGTGGGGGCCGAGACCAGGATCGCTCCCCCGTCGCCGATGCGCATGCGGATGTTCTTCATCCGCGGGCGGCGGGTCAGGGCGTACTCGGGAACGTTCATGGCCTCGTCAGGTTACGACGCGGGCAGTCCGCATCGAGACAACTCCGCCGTGCCGGTGGAGACGCGGGGTCAGTCGAGCGTCGGGGACATCGGCTGGGCGGCGACGCGTCGGATCGCGTCGAGCCAGGACCGTGGCCCGGCGTGGGTCACGCGCTCGGAGGCGATGCGCGACGCGAACTCGACCCTCTCGGGCAGAGTCGCACCGCGGGCGAGGGCGAAGGCGTAGGCGCCGTGGAACACGTCGCCGGCGCCCAGGGTGTCGACCACGTCGACCTCCGCCACCTCGACGCGGCCCGAGCCGTCGGCGGCCGCGAAGTCGATCGGATCGGCACCATGCGTCGTCACGACTGCGTGGGCGCCCCAGTCGAGAGCGTCGCGGGCGGCATCGGCGCTGCTGGAGGCGCCGGGAGTGCGGAAGACATCGGAGGCGACCACGTCGGTCGCGAGAGGGATGAGTGCCTGCATGACGGGACGCCAGCGACCGGCGTCGAGGACGACGGGACGGCCGATGGCGCGGGCCGCCTGGGCGACCCCCTCGGTGAGATCGGCGTGGTGGCCGTCGACCAGGACGACGTCGGCTCCGGTGAGGAGCGCGTCGAGCTCGGCGGCGGCGGGCGGCTCGGCGGTCATGTGCGTCGCGTCGGCGCCGATGACGGTGCGCTCCCCCGTCGACTCGAGCACGCCCACGGAGGACACGGGCGCATCCGTCCGGCAGGCGGCGAGGACGTCGATCACGGTGACGCCCACGGACGCGAGGTCCTCGCAGACGATGCGTGCGACGGGCCCACGGCCCAGCCCCGTGATGAGGGTGGCCTGGCCTCCCAGGGCAGCGAAGGCGACCGCTGCGTTCGCGGCGGGACCGCCGGCGGCGACGTCCTGGCGGGTTGCCGTGACCTTGCCGTTGGCGTCGGGCAGGACGTCGATTCGATGGACCACATCGAGGGTCGCGAGCCCGGCGAAAACGCCGTGAGGGGCTGCGCGTCCAGATCGATGAGGCGACATGAGAGCGAGTCTAGGCGGGTTCTGTTACGCCGATGATTCACCCCGGTCGCGGTGACGAGTCGAATTCGTTATGTCTCATTTGCGGCCTTTTCGCCCCTTCGATCGACATGCACCACCGGGCGACACTCACCTCGCCAGGCCCGCCGCCAGTGCCGGCCCTTTCCGCGATTCGGGCACAGTCCCAGACCGAACCCGATCACATCAACAAATCGAATGCCCGTTTGTGTTGTTCTATGCCTGACTCTGTGGTTTCATGTGAGAACCGGAGGCAAAGCGGCGTCCGACCGGACAAAGGAGTTCCCCATGTACGCAGCAGAGCGCATGCAGGAGATCGCGCGAGTGGCGCGCACCGAGGGCAGCGTGCAGGTCACCGACCTCGCCCTGCGCTTCGACGTCGCCCAGGAGACCATCCGTCGCGATCTCAAGGAGCTCGAGCGCCGCGGCCGCCTGCGCCGAGTGCACGGCGGAGCAGTGCTCGCCGACCGCCTCGAGAACGAGCCCGCTCTGGACACCAGGGCCATGCTCAAGAATGACGCCAAGCGCGCCATTGCCCAGCGCGCCGTCGCCGAGCTCCCTCACGACGGCACCGTGCTGGCAGACGGCGGCACCACCACCCTGGCAGTCCTCGCCGCGCTGCCCGCCGACGCGAAGCTCACCGTCGTCACCAACTCCATCCCCGCCGCATCGCTCCTCACCGAGATGCCCGGCGTCACGGTCTACATGGTCGGCGGGCTCGTCCGCGGCGCGACGGCGGCCAGCGTGGGCGATTGGGCGACCGGCGCGCTCGGCCAGATCGTCGCGGACGTCGCCTTGATCGGCACCAACGGCATGTCGGCGGACCGCGGGTTCACGACTCCCGACCAGACCGAGGCGGCTGTGAAGACGGCCATGGTTCGCGCCGCCCGCCGCGTGATCGTGGTCGCGGACTCCTCGAAGGCCGCCGACGACCACCTGCACCGTTTCGCCACGGCCGAGCAGGTCGACATGATCATCACGGACTCCGACCTCCCTGACGAGGTCGGCAGCGAGTTCGAGGCGCAGGGCGTCGAGGTCGCGCGGTCATGATCGTCGCTCTCACCCCGAACCCGAGCATCGACCGCACCGTGCGGATCGACGAGCTGCGCCGCGGCTCGGTGCACCGCGCGACCGCGGTGCGGGTCGATGCAGGCGGCAAGGGCGTGAACGTCGCCCGAGCACTCTCCGCGCAGGGCATCGATGCGCTCGCGGTTCAGCCCCTCGGCGGCCCCGAGGGAGCCCTTCTCGCCCGACTGCTCGATGAGGCCGGCGTGCCGCACGCAGACGTCGAGGTGCCCGGTGCCACACGCATCAACGTGACGATCGCGGACGCGGGTGCGACCACCAAGGTGAACGAGCCGGGCCCCGAGATTCCCGCCGAGGTCGCCGCGGCATTGTTGACCGACACCCTCGCTCAGCCGCGCGCCACGTGGATCGTCGGCTCGGGGAGCCTCGCGCCAGGGATGCCGCACGACTTCTACGCCGGTCTGGTGACCCAGGCTCGGGCGGCGGGCAGATCCGTCGCGATCGACACGTCCGGTCCGTCACTCGGCCCCGCGGTCGCCGCGGGTCCCGATCTCATCAAGCCCAACCACCATGAGCTCGCGGAGCTGACCGGCCGTTCGCTCAGGACGCTCGGCGACGTGCGCGACGCGGCGGCAGAGGTCGTCGCCGGCGGCGTCGGCACCGTGGTCGTCAGCCTGGGCGCCGACGGGGCGATCGCGGTCGCACCCGGAATCGCGATCCACGCGACTGCCGAACCCGTGACCGCCCGCTCGACGGTGGGCGCGGGCGACTGCCTCCTCGCGGGCCTGGTCGCGGCACTCGACTCGGGCGCGATGCTCGCCGACGCACTCCTCCAGGGCGTGGCGTGGGGCACGGCCGCCGTGACCCTTCCGGGCAGCGATGTGCCGACCCCTCAGATCGTCTCCACCATCAACCCCCGCGTGACAGACCCCACGGACTGGGACGCACCACTTCAGGAAGAAACCGAAAGGACAGGGCAATGACGCTCATCACCACGTCGCAGGTCGCGCTCGGCCTCGACGCGACGGACCGCACCGCGGCCACGGAGGCGCTTGCCTCACGACTGGTGTCCGATGGCCGGTGCACCGACCTCGACCAGCTGCTGACCGACCTCGCGGCACGGGAGGCGCAGATGCCGACCGGGCTCCCCGGCGGCATCGCCATCCCGCACGCCCGCTCGGAGGCCATCACGGAGGCCTCGGTCGTGTTCGGCCGCTCGGACGAGGGCATCGACTGGGGCGCGCCCGACGGCCCCGCGCACCTCATCTTCATGATCGCGGCTCCCGCGGGCGGCGGCGACGAGCACCTCACCGTGCTGGCCGCGCTCTCCCGCTCGCTCGCGAAGAAGGAGTTCACGCAGGCGCTGCGCGACGCGCAGACGGACGCCGAGGTCGTGTCGCTCATCCGCGGCGCCGTCGGCGAGGACGAGCCCGCCGCCCAGGCTGCCGCGGCCACCGCAGGCACCCCGGCCGATGCACCTGCGGACGAGGGCGCCACCTACACCTTCGTCGCGGTGACCTCCTGCCCCACCGGAATCGCGCACACCTTCATGGCGGCCGAGTCCCTCGAGCGGGCGGCCGCCGAGGCGGGCCACGCGATCACGGTCGAGACGCAGGGAGCGACCGGAGCCGCCCCGCTCGACGCGGCGACGATCGCGGCGGCGGACGCGGTGATCTTCGCCCACGACGTCGAGGTGCGCGATCGCGAGCGCTTCGCCGGCAAGCCGCTGGTCGACGTCGGCGTCAAGAAGGCCATCTCGGAGGGTCCGGCGCTGATCGACCAGGCGATCGACAAGATCAAGGCCGGCGACACCGGCATCGCGGCGGGGGGCGCGGCGGCGAGCGGCGGCCTGGCGACCAAGGTCGACAAGAACGCGTCGATCGGCACCCGCATCCGCCAGTGGCTGATGACCGGTGTCTCCTACATGATCCCGTTCGTCGCCGCGGGCGGAATCCTGATCGCGATCTCCTTCATGCTGGCGCAGTTGGCGCTGGGAGAGACGGGCGTCGTCGAGATCACCAACTACTCGCTGACCGCCGAGGGCGACTACAACATCGCCACCCACTTCGACATCACGAGCCTCACGAGCTGGGCTGCACTGCTGTTCGTGATCGGAGCCGCATCGTTCGGCTTCCTGGTGCCGATCCTCTCGGCCTTCATCGCCTTCGCGATCGCGGACCGTCCCGGCCTGGTCCCCGGACTGGTGGGCGGCTCGATCGCCGTCACGATGGGCGCCGGCTTCCTGGGCGGCATCGTCACGGGCTTCCTCGGCGGCCTGCTCGCCCTGTGGGTCACCCGCTGGAAGGTGGCGAAGGGCGTGCGCGGCGTGATGCCCGTCGTGGTGATCCCGCTGGTCTCGACCCTGCTGACCGCCGGCCTGTTCATCACGGTGCTCGGACGTCCGATCGTGGAGCTCACCAACGCGCTGAATGGCTGGCTCGACGGCATGAGCGGCGCGTCCGCGATCCTGCTGGGCGCGATCCTCGGCGCGATGATGGGCTTCGACCTTGGCGGTCCGGTCAACAAGGTCGCCTACACCTTCGCCACGACGGGCCTCGCGGCTGCGGCGGCGGTGACCGATGCTCCCCAGCTGACGATCATGGCAGCGGTGATGGCCGCCGGCATGGTCGCCCCGCTCGCGATGGCGCTGGCCACCGCCATCCGTCCGAAGCTCTTCTCGGAGCCCGAGCGCGAGAACGGCAAGGCGGCATGGCTGCTGGGGGCCTCGTTCATCTCGGAGGGTGCGATCCCCTTCGCGGCGGCCGACCCGATCCGCGTGATCGCGGCGTCGCTCGTGGGCTCGTCGGTGACGGGCGCGCTGGCGGTGGCGTTCGACACGACCCTGAGGGCGCCCCACGGCGGAATCTGGGTGCTCCCGCTGATCGGCAACTTCGCGCTCTTCGTCCTCGCACTCGTCATCGGCGTGGCGATCTCGGCGGCGATCGTCATCGTCCTGAAGGAGCACGCGGCCCGCAGGGCGGTGGCGCACGCGGCCGCCGAGGCCGCTGCCCCCGCCGCGCCTGCTCAGGCCTGACGGCGCAGACTGACGGCATGACACGCGAGACCCGTGGCTTCCCGTTCCGGCAGACGCCCTCGGGCGGCCGCGGGTCTCGCAGCACCACCCTCACCCTCGATTCCAAGGAGAACACCATGACCACCCGCACCTACACCATCGCCTCCTCCGTCGGCCTTCACGCCCGTCCCGCCGCGCTCTTCACGCAGGCGGCGGCGGAGACCGGAGTCGAGGTCACGATCGGCCGCCCCGGCGAGGAGCCGGTCGACGCGTCGAGCATCCTGGGCGTCATGGGACTCGGCGCCAAGAACGGCGAGCAGGTCGAGCTGACCGCGGACGGCGACGGCGCCGAGGCCGCGCTGGACAAGCTCGGCACGCTGCTGGAGACCGATCTCGATGCCTAGCCCGACGACGGAAGCCACCGCATCTGCCGCCCACGCGGTGGACCAGGTGCGACGCGGCATCGGTGTGAGCCCGGGCTTCGGCGTGGGCCCAGTGGTCCAGGTCGCTCCCCCGGTCCGCCCACCGGTGCAGGAGCCCGCGGCGGCGGACCCCGCGGCCGCCGCTGAGACGGTGCGTGCGGCCCTCGACGCCGTGGCGGCCGATCTCGACGATCGCGCGAGCCGAGCAGAGGCCGAGGCGGCCCAGGTGCTCGGCGCCGGCGCGATGATCGCGCGCGACAAGGAGCTGTTCAAGGCGATCGTCGGCTCCCTCGAGGCGGGCAGCGGACCGGCGACCGCGATCGACCAGGCGGTCGAGACCTTCGCCGAGCGCTTCACCGCAATCGGCGGATACTTCGCCGAGCGGGTGGCCGACCTGCGCGATGTCGGTGCGCGCGCCATCGCCATCGTCCTCGGCGAGCCGATGCCGGGGGTGCCCGCGCTCACCGAACCGAGCATCCTGGTCGCCCACGACCTCGCCCCCGCGGAGACGGCGTCGCTCGACCGCGCGATGGTGGCGGGGATCGTCACGCAGGCGGGCGGCCGCACGAGCCACACTGCGATCCTCGCGGCGCAGTACGGGATCCCGGCTGCGGTTCAGGTCGCCGACGCCTCCGCGATCGCTCCAGCGACAAGGGTCGCCGTGGACGGCTCGTCGGGTCAGGTGTGGATCGACCCGTCCGACGAGGTCGTGACGGAGGCGCGCGAGCGACTCGAGAAGCGAGCGGAGCTGCTCGCCTCGACGAGCGGGCCGGGCAGCACTGCCGATGGCCATGCGGTGAAACTGCTGGCGAACATCGGCGGCCCGGCCGACGCCGAGGCGGCGGCGGTGCTCGACCTCGAAGGCGTGGGGCTCTTCCGCACCGAGTTCGTCTTCCTCACGGCCACGTCGGCACCGACGCGCGAGGAGCAGGCGGCGATCTACCGAAGGGTCTTCGCGCCCTTCGGGTCGCGTCGCGTCGTGGTGCGCACGCTCGACGCAGGAGCGGACAAGCCGCTCGCCTTCGCCGACCTGGGCGAGGAGGAGAACCCGGCGCTCGGCCGGCGCGGCCTGCGGCTGTCCCAGGCGCTCCCCGAGCTCCTCGACACCCAACTCCAGGCGATCGCCGATGCCGCACAGGCGACCGAGGCCGACGTCTGGGTGATGGCTCCCATGGTCGCCACTGCGGACGAGGCGGCTTGGTTCGCCTCGCGGGTCGCCGAGGCGGGACTCCCGATGGCAGGCGTGATGATCGAGATCCCTGCGGCAGCGATCAACTCGCACCATGTGCTCGCTGAGGTGGGCTTCGGCTCGCTGGGCACGAACGACCTGGCCCAGTACACGATGGGCGCTGACCGGATGCAGGGAGAGCTCTCCGACCTCTTGGATCCCTGGCAGCCTGCGGTGCTGGGCATGGTCGCCCAGGCCAGTGACGGCGCTCGGGAGAACGACAGACCTCTCGGCGTCTGCGGCGAGTCCGCTGGCGATCCCGCGCTCGCCCTCGTGCTTGCCGGACTCGGGGTCACGAGCCTGTCGATGGCGCCGGGCAAGGTGGCGGCGGTACGTGCCAGCCTCGCGCTGCACACGGTCGCCGAGTGCAAGGCCCTCGCGTCAGTTGCGCTCAGTGCACGCACCGCCAAGGACGCCCGTGAGCTGGTGGTGGCACACGCGTCGCCCGAGCTTGCTGCGCTCCTCTGACTCGCGCCGGACCGTCGCGCCGGCCCTGACACCGTCGATTCCGATCGCCAGGCGCTGACTCCATGGATTCCGACCACGGAGTCAGGGCCCCGGTCAGCGCCTAAGCCGCCGCGTTTCCCGAGGCGGAGCGTAACCTGCCGGACTCGTCGCGCTCTTCGGTGCGCGTGTCCTCCGACATCACGACATCCCGTTCCACCTCGAACCTCGCCCGGCCTCCCGGCACGGGCCTGCGCAATCGATCGACGTCCGCGGGCGGGATGAACTCGGGCCTCCCGGCCCGCACCCTGATCTGCCAATGGTTGTCATGAAGTCGTGTGTGACAGGCGCGACATAGCAGCAGACCGTTGCTGAGGTCGGTGCGCCCGCCTCGTGACCAGGGATCGAGATGATGTGCGTCGCACCAGGATGGTGGGGCATTGCACCAGGAACAGCCGCCATCTCGCTCGACCAGCGCATGGCGCTGCGCCGACGTGAACGCCCTCTCGGCGCGACCCACGTCGAGCGGCCGCGAGCTGCCTCCGAGCACCACCGGCAGGTACGAGGAGTCCACGGCCGCCTTGCGCAGCTCCTCGACCGACACCGGCTGGTTCACCCCGTCGATCTCGCCCACGCCCGCACCCTCGCGCAGCTGGTCGATCGTCATCCGCACGACCACGGTCGTCTTCACGCCCGTCGCGGGCTGATCGCAGCCGGCCATATGCGAGAACACGCCCACGAGCAGGTCGGCGCGCATCTGCGGTGCAGTGCGCTCGTCGGACAGCAGCTGACCAGGATCCCGACGCGCGGCCATGAGCCGCCGCACACCCGCATCGAGCACAGCCTTGATCCGTGCGGCATCGACAGGCGGCAGTACGGCGGTGAGCGTCACCGTGCCGTCGGCGTTGTCGCGCAGATCCGCGCGCCTGCACTCGTACTGACTCTTCTCGCGCTCCACCCACCCCTGCGGGTCCGCGAGCGCGATCACCTGCCAGCAGAGCTTGCGCACGGAGTGGAGCCTCAAGCCTCTCGCCCGTCGCAGCACATGCTCGACCCTCTGCAGCAGCAGTTCGTCCTCGGGCAGCTCGCCGATGAGATCGAGCACCACCGACGCCACATCCCCCGTGATCGACCCTTCGCGCACGGCCGCGCCAACGAGACTCCTCGCCTGCTGCCGCAGAGTCAGGACTGGCACAGGTCGAGGCGTGGGCGTCGGCAACGGAAGAGGCAGCGGCATACCCTCGCCACCGCCACCGCCACCGCCACCCGCACCCCGCAGCGCAGCCTCACGTGCGCGCCGCGCCCGCTCTTCCTCCTCCGCTGCTTGACGCTCCGCCTCGCGCGCCAACCGCTCCTGCTCCGCCTCCCTGGCGTCCTCCTCGGCCAGCAGCCGGCCGATCTCGATGAGCCGCGCGGCGGCGGCATTCGACGTGCTCTCGACGGACGCGATCAACGCCTCCGCTGACCGGTGTCCCTGTCGCCGTGCGAACGACTCCGACGGCGCGACGCCCTCCGACCTCGACGCAATTTCCGCCGCGACTCGAGCCGCGCTGAGCTCCGTCTCCTTGCGCAGCGCGGCCATCTCGTCGAGCAGCTCACGCAGACGGGGTGCGGCGAGCGACGAGAGGTCGTCCGCGCCGGTCGCGCGCACCCTCCGCACTGCCTGCTCCACACCCGCCACCGAGAACGTCATGAGACAAGCAAACCAGCAAGGTCTGACAAGCCACAGAATCGGAAATATGGTGACATACCAGGCACGATGTGACCGAAAGGTCCCACTTGCGACACGCCCACACTCACGCTTGCCCCGCAGACCACCCCGCACTACCGCCCCGCCGACCGCCCCAAGTCAACCAGTTGACAAACTCCGAATCAACCGGTTAACTCACCGGTATGAGCAAGGAATTCGTCTACACCCTCCACGAGCTCGTCGTGCAGCTCGACCACGTCCTCGACGACGTCCTGCGCGACCGCTACGGCGCGAGCTTCAACCTGTTCGAGTTCCTCGCCGCCGTCAAGGACGAGCAGCCCACGGACGCCACGAACCTCGCCTTCTGCCTGGGCCACACCAAGGCCGCGGTCAGCAAGCGGCTCCCGGTGCTCCAGAGCCAGGGCTGGCTCACGGTCGAGCCCAGCCCCGACGGCGGCCGCCGCCTCTCCATCGAGCTCACCGAGCGCGGCTCGAACTTCGTCGACGAGGTGAACGCCCTCCTCACCGACATGTTCGCCGACCTCCTGCGCCTCTCGCACACATCCAGCGACGACATCGGCCACGCGAACCGCACGCTCACCCAGCTCAGCACCTACCTGCGCGACAACGACCACCCCTACACGGACGGCACCACCCCGTCCGACCTCTCGGAGGAATCATGACCACCCGCATCCTGATCGTCATCGGCCACCCGTTCGCCGGATCGCTCCAGCACTCCCTCGCCGCCGCCTATGCCGCATCGGCCACGGAGTACGGCGCCGACGTCGACGTCATCGACCTCGCCGTCGACCCCCTGCCCGCCTTCCCGCGCAGCCGCGACGAGGTCCGCGCGCCCCGCACCGCCGACGACCACCAGCCCGCCCCCGAGATCGCCGACTACGCGCGCCGAGTCCGCGAGGCGGACCACATCGCCCTCTTCTACCCCCAGTGGTGGGGCACCTACCCGGCCGTCCTCAAGCACTTCTTCGACATGACGCTGCTCTCGGGCGACGCGTACGCCTACGGCTCCCGTTCGGACAATTGGGTGCGTGGGCTCAAGGGCCGCACCGCCCGCATCGTCCACACCTCGGACTCCCCCACCTGGTTCTCGCGACTCGTCTACCGGAACGCGTCCATCGCATCGGTCAAGACGGCGACGCTCTGGTACTGCGGCATCAAGACGGTGAAGGTGCACCACTTCGGCGAGACGCGCTTCTCCACGGCCGATGCTCGGGCCGGCTGGCTGCGCGCGATGACCTCCGCAGGAAGGGCCGATGCGGCCCGCACCCCAAGCGCGGAGAAGACGGACGCGACGGCCCGGGAGCTCGCAGCCGCCTAGGACGCAGATCCGCCGCGCGAATCGCGCGCAACTCCAATAATGTGAATTCATGTACCGCGATTTCACCTACATGATGCACTTGATCGTCGATCGCATGGACTTCATCCTCGACGGCGTCCTGCAGCACCACTACGGAGTCCCGTACAAGCAGTTCGAGTTCCTCGCCTACATCCACGAGATGGGCACCGCCGAGCCTCGCCAGCTCGCGCACAACCTGGGCCTCAACCCGCCCGAGCTCGAGGGTTACCTCGAGGTGCTCGAGCGCGACGGCTGGATCACCGTCACCGCACCGGGCGGCAAGCGCACCGTCGTGCTCACGGGCAAGGCGCTCGAGTTCCTCGGCAAGGCCGACGAGCGCATCGAGGAGATGACCTCCGAGCTCATGCAGCTCAGCCGGATCTCCGAGGACGAGGTGCGCGGCATGTCCACCACGCTCGAGCGCCTCCAGGACTGGCTGCTCGAGCACGCGAACGATCCGTCGACGGCCGAGTAGCGCTCCGGAGCCTCCGCAAACAGGACGTATCGCCCTTCACAGATATGTGACATTCGGGGCCTTTGGTCCCCCGAGTACCGGGTAAATCGTCCATACCGTGGGGGGTACCGAGGTCCTCGAGAGGGGGGACCCATGGATCCCAATGGAGGGCTCCCACGATGCGCAATCTCGTCATTCTCGGCGCGGGCACCGCAGGCACGATCGCCGCGAACAAGCTCCGCCGCAAGCTTCCCGCCAACGAGTGGGACATCACGATCGTCGACAAGTCGGACACGCACTTCTACCAGCCGGCGTTCCTCTTCATCCCGTTCGGCAAGTACCGCCCCGAGAAGGCCGCGAAGAAGCAGGCGCCGCTGATCCCCGGCGGGGTCACCCGTATCGACTCGGGCGTGGACAAGGTCGACCCCGACGCCAAGACCGTCGCCCTGAGCAACGGCCAGGAGCTGGCGTACGACTACCTGATCATCGCCACCGGCACCTCGATCCACCCCGAGGAGACCCCGGGCATGGAGGACGACTGGCACGGCAAGGTCCACACCTTCTACACCTACGACGACGCGATCGCCCTGCGCGACGAGCTCGCCAGGTTCCGCGGCGGCAAGGTGGTCATCCACATCACCGAGATGCCGATCAAGTGCCCGGTCGCTCCGCTGGAGTTCACGCTCCTGGCCGACGACTTCTTCA
>JAUIBG010000176.1 GCA_030428165.1 Actinomycetes bacterium | reverse complement strand
GCACCATCGAGTACTCGGCTCGGGCGCTGGGCGAGATCGGCTCCCGCATCGAGGCGCTGGCCGAGGCGGAGGACCTGCCGGCCCACGGCGAGGCCGTCGCGGCGCGGCGGGACTGACGCCGGCCACGGTTCGGGCGGCCCGTGGTGCGGGCGCTGCGGGAGCCATCCCCGACCGCGAGGCGTGCGCGCCCTGCGCTCGCCCTTGACCGGCGGCGCGCGGCCCTTGACCGCCCGCGCCGGACCTCAGGGAATCGGGTGTCGCGCGGCTCGATTTAGGGCGTCCTAAGTGTAAAGTGCGAGCCTATGAACTCGCCTGCGCCCGACGCCTCGTCGCCAGTCGACACGAGGTCGCAGGTGGACTCCACCGCATCCGGCGCCGCCGAGAAGGGGCACGGCGTCACGCCCGGCCAGATGACGAAGTTCGGCTTCCGTCGCATGGCCATGCTGCTGGGACCCGCCTTCGTCGCCGCGATCGCCTACGTCGACCCCGGCAACGTCGCGGCCAACCTCACCGCCGGCGCCGAATACGGCTACCTGCTGGTGTGGGTGCTCGTCGCGTCCAACGCGATGGCGGTGCTGGTGCAGTACCTCTCGGCCAAGCTCGGCCTGGTGTCGGGACACTCGCTTCCGGAGCTGCTCGGCAGGCGCCTGAAGCGCCGCCCGCGCCTGGCGTACTGGCTGCAGGCCGAGGTGGTCGCGGCCGCGACAGACATCGCCGAGGTGATCGGCGGCGCGGTCGCCCTCACGCTGCTCTTCGACATCCCGCTGCTGCTGGGCGGCGTGATCGTCGGCGTCATCTCGATGGGCCTGCTGTCGATCCAGAACCGCCGCGGCCAGCAGCGCTTCGAGCTCGTGATCATGGCGCTGCTCGCGATCATCACCGTGGGCTTCATGGCGGGGCTGTTCGTCTCCGACACGGACTGGGGCGCCGCGGCGAACGGCCTGATCCCGCGCTTCGACGGTCCGCCCACGGTCCTGCTCGCCGCCTCGATGCTCGGCGCGACCGTGATGCCGCACGCGATCTACCTGCACTCCTCGCTCAGCCGCGACCGCCACGGATCCGGCCACGGCATCGGCCACCTCAAGCGGCTCATCCACGCCACCAAGTGGGACGTGGGCCTGTCGCTGCTGATCGCGGGCTCGGTGAACATTGGCATGCTGCTGCTCGCCGCCGGCTCGCTCAGGGGAGTGAGCGGCACCGACACGATCGAGGGGGCGCACGCTGCGATCGGCGCCGCGCTGGGCCCGTTCATCGCCGCCGTCTTCGCGGTCGGGCTGCTCGCGTCCGGCCTCGCCTCGGCCTCGGTGGGCGCGTATGCGGGCTCGGCGATCATGGGCGGCCTGATCCACAAGAAGATTCCAGTGGTGGTGCGCCGCGTGATCACGCTGATCCCCGCGCTGATCGTGCTGGCGCTCGACATCGGCCCCACCTGGGCGCTCGTGCTGAGCCAGGTGGTGCTGTCGATCGGCATCCCGTTCGCGGCGATCCCGCTGGTGCGCCTGACGTCGACCCGGTCGATCATGGGCGACCACGTCAACTCGCGGCCGGTGGTCGTGATCGCGTGGATCGTGATGGCGCTGATCATCGCGCTGAACGCAGCACTGATCTTCCTCGCGTTCGGGTAGGCGCGCGGCACGCCGCGACTCCGGCGGCCCCTAGAATTCCTGCATGCCTCTGCCCATCCGTCCCGAGCTCGCGGGCCTCAAGCCGTACGGCGCCCCGCAGCTCAATGTGGCCGCGCGGCTCAACGTCAACGAGAACCCCTACTCGCCGCCGCCCACCGTGGTCGACGCGATCGCCTCGGCGGCCCGCAAGGCTGCCTCCGGCATGAACAGGTACCCGGACCGCGACTTCCTCGCGCTGCGTCGCGACCTGGCCGCGTACCTGAGCTCCGAGAGCAGGGTGGACCACGCGGAGCCGCGCAACATCTGGGCCGCGAACGGGTCGAACGAGGTCATGCTTCACTTGCACCAGGCCTTCGGCGGCCCCGGTCGCACCGCGCTGACCTTCGCGCCCACCTACTCGATGTACCCCGAGTACGCGAGGGACACCTCCACCGAGTGGGTCACGGTGGACCGCAACGAGGACTTCACGCTTGACCTGGACGCCGCGCGCGAGGCGATCGCCGAGCACCAGCCGTCCCTCGTGATCGTCGCGAGTCCCAACAACCCGACCGGAACCGCCGTCAGCCTGGCGGAGGTGCGCGCCCTGCTCGATGCCGCCGCCCTCGTGCCCGGCGGCTGCGTGGTCGTGGTCGACGAGGCGTACGCCGAGTTCCGCAGGCCCGGTGTCCCGAGCGCAGCGACGCTGGTGCCCGCCTACGAAAACCTCGCCGTCTCGCGCACGATGTCGAAGGCGTTCGCGTTCGCCGGCGGCCGCCTGGGCTACCTGCTCGCGCACGAGCGCCTCATCGACGCGCTTCGCATCGTGAGGCTGCCGTACCACCTGTCCGCCGTGACCCAGGCCGTGGCCAGGGCGGCCATCGCCCACCACAAGGCGCTGCAGGCCCAGGTGGACGAGATCCGCGCCGAGCGCGACGACACCGTCGACTGGCTGCGGGCCCAGGGATTCACGGTCGCCGACTCGGATGCCAACTTCGTGTTCTTTGGTAAGTTCGAGGACCGAAACCGGGTCTTCCAGGGACTCCTGGACCAGGGCGTGCTGATCCGCGCGACTGGCCCCGAGGGATGGCTGAGGGTGTCGATCGGCACCGCTGAGGAGATGGACATGTTCCGGAGCGCGCTGCTGAAGGTGACCCGATGACGGAGTGGTCGGGAACCTCCCCCGTGACGGAGCACCGCACCAGCCGTATCGAGCGCGCGACCTCGGAGTCCCGTGTGATGGTCGAGGCCGACCTCGACGGCTCCGGCCAGACGGACATCGACACCGGAGTCCCGTTCTACGACCACATGCTGACGGCGCTGGGCAAGCACTCGCTGATCGACCTCACAGTCCAGGCGCGCGGCGACGTCCACATCGACTCGCACCACACCGTCGAGGACGTGGCGATCTGCATCGGCGCCGCTCTCCGTGACGCGCTGGGGGACAAGGCCGGGATCGCCCGCTTCGGCGACGCGATGGTCCCGCTGGACGAGGCGCTCGCCCAGTGCGTCGTCGACGTCTCTGGGCGCCCGTACTTCGTGCACACGGGCGAGCCCGTGGCCCAGGCGACCCACCTCATCGGCGGCAACTACGCGGGCTCGCTCACCGGGCACGCCCTCGAGTCGATCGCGCACCACGCCGGCATCTGCGTGCACATGCGCGTGCTGTCGGGCCGCGACCCCCACCACATCGTCGAGGCGCAGTTCAAGGCGCTCGCCCGCGCCCTGCGTGCGGCGATCGCGCCCGACCCGCGCGTCAGCGGCATCCCGTCCACCAAGGGAGCCCTGTGACGGACGGCACCCCCGAGGGCTCCGTCGCCACCCTGCTCACGCCGGTCGAGAACGGCGAGGTCGTCGCGGTGCTCACCGTGCTCGGCGGCGCGAAGGGCCGCGTGATGGAGGTGGTCGGCGGCACGCTCGTCGTGCTGGACGAGACGGCCGAGGGCGCGGCCGATGACGCCGCCAGGCAGCTGTCAGAGTTCACCAGGGCGGCGGACAAGTTCGTGCTCGTGATGGAGCGCAGGGACGGCCGCGTCCAGGCGACCCGCTGGGTCGAGGGCCGGCGCGGCGAGGAGCTTCCGCCTGGCCTGGTGCTCGATCAGGTGCCCGGCGTCGTGGCGTCGCTGCTGACCGGCACCCAGACGATGGACGACCTCGCGCAGGCGCACCCCGAGAAGGTGTTCGAGGCGCGCATGAGCCGCTGGAAGGCGTTCTGGGCGCTGCGCCGGCTGTCGAAGCAGGCCCGCCGTGAGGCTCAGGACCGCACCGCGACCCTGCAGGAGATCGACCAGCAGCGAGAGACCGCGCGGAACACACAGGCGCAGCCGTCGCCGTCGGCCGACGGGGCCGAGCACAGCCGCGCCGACGAGGCGCAGCGCGACGACAACTAGACTGTTCCGGTGCCCACTCCCAGCGTCTGCGTCTTCGACTACGGATTCGGCAACGTCCGCTCCGCCGTCCGCGCGCTGGAGCACGTGGGGGCCGAGGTCACGCTGACCTCTGACCGCGACATCGCGATGAACGCCGATGGCCTGGTCGTGCCCGGCGTCGGCGCATTCTCCGCCGTGATGGAGGGTCTGCGCGCCGCCCGCGGCGACCAGATCGTCGAGCGCCGCCTGGCAGGCGGGCGCCCCGTGCTCGGCATCTGCGTGGGGCACCAGGTGATGTTCGACCGCGGCGTCGAGCACGGCACCGAGACGGAGGGGCTGGGGCAGTGGCCCGGCACCGTCGAGATGCTCGAGGTCGACGTGGTCCCCAACATGGGCTGGGCCACCGTCGAGCCGCCCGAGGGCAGCTCCCTCTTCGCCGGACTCGAGGACGAGCGCTTCTACTTCGTCCACTCGTACGCCGCTCGCGAGTTCCCGCTGGGTACCACGGAGGACACCGGCAGGCTCACCCCGCCGGCCGTCACGTGGTCGACC
>JAUIBG010000017.1 GCA_030428165.1 Actinomycetes bacterium | reverse complement strand
CCCCGGAGCCTGCAATGGAGACAAGCTCGTAGTCGGTGTGCGACGAGGACACGACCGCGCCAGTGTCGTCCAGCACTTGTGTCGCGGCCAGGTACCCGCGTAGCTCGTCGAGGTCCTCGATCGCGGCGGTGTCGGTGATGCGGTCGACGTTGACGGTGCCGGCGTACGTCGGTGCGTCGTCGTTGGTGTGGTCCAGCCCGGTGAACATGCCCGACAGGCCGCGGAAGTACTGGTTTCGGACTGTGGACTGCCCGATGCCGGTGCCGGTGGTGGACTCCACGATCCCGTATCCGAGCCATTGGGTCCATGCCCGGTCGCCGGCGCCGTCCTCATACAGCCGGTGCTCGGGGTATCCCCAGGCGGGGGTGCCGACGTAGTCGTAGCTGGTGGTGGAGGTGGCCTGCCCGGCAATGTTGTCGATCTGGCTGATCGAGGCGACGAGGTACTTGTGGTAGATCCCGTCGGCGTCGTCTTCTTCACGGGTCGTGCCATAGCAGTCGAAGGGAAAGTCGGGGCCGCCGATCGCGTCTTCGACTGCGCCGAACCACGAATCGAAGCCGGTGCCTCCGTTTCCGTCGACGGGGCAGTGGTTGAGGTCGGTGGGGTCGTCGTAGAAGTCGACCTCGGTGACGCCGCCGAACTCGTTGACAATCCTGGTGATGCGTCGCTTGTCCAGCGGGGTCTTGTTGGCGTCGGTCGGGTCCCAGTCGACGCGGTTGGGCAGCTCGGTGCCGTCAAATCGGATCGAGTAGGTGTTGAGGTATTCGGTGCGGTTGAAACCGTCGTAGGCGCGGGTGAAAACACTGTCGAGCCACAGGGTTCGCGTGTTCGGGTAGGCGGTGGCGGGGAACGCCTGGATCAGTTGGTGGGTCTCGACGCTCTGCCATGCCGATCCGGTTCCGGTGTCGGCCCAGATGGACGTCTCGATCTGCGACAGGCGGACCGTGTGGAAGAACGTGGGCGAGTCCTGGAACTCGGTGCACTCGTCGTCGCACAGGCGGTCGGTGGGCACATCCGGGTACTGCAGCGGTCCTGACTGGTGGACGTCGTCGCATTCGACGATCTCACCGTCGAGGGGGTTGAGGTAGTTCGTGCCCGTCAGGCAGCGGTCCTCATAGATGTAGTCGACGCGGGCTTCGGGTGCGCTGGTGCGGGTGTCGACGTCTGCGACCGTCATGCCGTACTCGACATAGTCGGGGCGGATCGCACGGGTGTAGTCGATGGACTTCGCGGGATCGGCCGCCTTCGCATACCGGTTTTGGTCGGCGATGTAGTGGTACACGGCGGCGTTGCCCAGCGGGTCAACAGCGATGTCGAGCATGAACCGGTAGCCCTGTGCGTTGACGAATCCTCCGGCGTTGGGTTCGTCCTCGTCGTCACCGAACACGGGCACTGCCCCGACGGAGTTGGTGTGCTGCTGGGTCGAGTTGACGCTCGGGGCGAGACCGTACCCGAGGTAGTACGTCATGCCATCTGGTGTGCGCACGACGTAGTACTCGCCGTTGCCGTCATTGGTCGGGCTGGTGGAACCGCCACGGGTGTACCGGGTCACACGCACCGACGGGTTGCCTTCGAGGTAGAACGTGTCGTAGGTGGAGCTGTAGATGAGGTTGCCGCTGGTGGCGCCCATGTGCAGCACCAGGCCCATGCGCATTCCCGACTCGTCCAGCGGGGCCTGCCAGCACAGGTCCCCGCCGGACACCTGCCCCGTGACGAGGTCGACTGAGCCTTCCTCGATGTCGTCACCGCAGGGCTTGTACACGCGTTCGATGTAGATCTCCGGCAGTGTCCACCCGTCACCGATGAGACCGGCCTGGCCGTTGGTGGCGAGGTTGCGTCCGTCAACGATGGAGGAGTCGTAGGACAGGGTGATGTCCGGGGCGGGTCCCGCGGTGACCGGCGGCACTGTCAACGGAAGGGCGTAGGTCAGTGCGCCGGATTGCTCGGACACGGCAGCGGTGCCGTTGAGGTTCAGGTCGGTAGCGTTGAACGTGCCGTCCGGTCCGGATGCCCCCTGAACGGCGACGAGGATGGTGCCTTCGAGCTCGGGTCCGTCAACGGTCGGCAGGCCGGCGAGGTCTGCGGCACGTGCCGCGAGAGTCAGTTCCGTTGCTGACAGGGTGCCGCCGCTGGCGTTGGTGACGAAGTCGCCGGTAGCGTCGGCAGGAACCAGCACCGTGGCGATGCCCCGTGAGTCGATGGTCGCCTCGACATCGACCGCCGTGAGGCAGTCCGGATCGTCCGGGGTGTCGAGCGCACATGCGGGCATGACCACGAACTGGGTGCGCTGCAGCGCCAGGCCCGTCGTGGAGTTCGCCCACCCGGACAGGTCCAGGGCGAGTTCCACCCATGCGGCGTCCTGGTTACTGTTCGAACGGTTCACTTCGAGGGCGACGAGCGCCCCGGGGATGTGCTCGGCGGGTCCGTCGACGGTACGGATGTCGATGCGGTTGCCCGCGGTGACGTGTGCCGCGTTCGGGGACCTGTTGCCCGTTGCGGCGTCGGGCAGGTCCGTGCGGGCGTTCGAGTGGGGGCTGGCGGCACCGATCACGAGGTCGTAGTTGGCGGCGGCCGTGCCGGTTGCGGATGCCTGCTGACGCCACGGTGTGTACGAGTCGACGACTGTGTCGATGTCAGCGGCGACTGTCACGGTGACGTCTGCGGCCTCGGGTTCGCGCACCTGGTCCGCGCTGACGGCGTCGAGCTCCGGGTCGTCGATGTCCTGTGTGGCGATCGTTGAGGCCGCGACCTGCTGGAGGGAGGCGTCCACGTCAGGGGCGTCGTCGATGACGGCGCGGGAGTCGTCCACAACAGGGTCGGGTGTGGGAGTCGGCGTGGGTTGTGCGACACCGGGCGACGCGATCGCGATCAACGCAATGAGGGTCACCGCGATCAGCGACGTGCCGACGGAGAAGCGCTTGTGCGGGGAGGCGGCCATCAGTTTCCTCCTCCGCACTGGTTGTCGGTCCCGCTTGGTGGCGCTGTCTGTGTGTCGCACCACGTCGGAACCTCATCCGGTGCAGTGCTGTCGACCGTGTACGTGGCCGGCAGGGTGACCGATGTGTCGGACAGTTGTGCTCCGTCCCAGCCGAACAACTCGAACGTGTATGCGATGCCTGGTTGCAGGGCGAACGGCAGCACCGCGGTCGAGACCGCGCTTCCCCAGGCGGATGCTCCGATGATCTGGTCAGCGCCGTTGAGGGCCACACCGTCGGCGTAGACCAGGACCGCAATCGCAGTGGCGTCCCCATCGGGGTCGGTGACGATTCCAGAGAACTGCGGGTACGAACCCGGCAGCGTCACGGTCCCCGTGCTGGCGGGCGCGGCACCGTTGAGCTCGACACTGGTCGGTGCGGACGGCGCACCGTCGGACAGTTCGAACCACCACGTCGTCGGATCGGAGTACTCAGAGTCGCGGTACGAGTTCAGGTGCTGCCCGCTGGGTTGGAGGTCTCGGGTCTTCGCAGTCACGTAGTACTCGATCCCCGGCTCAAGCTCGGTCGTCATCGTCCATGTCGCCCGGCCACCCGACGAAACCTCATCACTCAAACCGGCGTCGACTACCGCACCGGTGTGGTCGTGCACCCGGAAGTAGGCGCTGACGTCAGCACCCTCCGGGTCGCTCACCACTGCGGAGATCGTGGGAGTCGTGTCCGTGATAGCGAACGTGTCTCCCCCGGTCGTCCACTGGCCGTCGACCATGAAATTGTGGGGAGGCTCGGGAATCTCGTTCTCAACCGCGAACACCTTGGAGCACATCGGCTCAGAAAGTGCGTAGTTGTGGTTCTGCGATTGAACCATCAGGAAGATCGCTTCATTCATCGCCAGATCTCCCGTGAAGGTGTGCGTTGAGATCCAGCCGGACGAGGTCCATGTTCCGTACACCACGGCGCGTTGATCCCAGGCCGGCAAGTCGCCCTGCGCAGGGACTTCAATGTGGAGCACGGTGAAGACTCCTCGCGCTTCCCCGCCGGCCCAGTCCGCAACCCGTGCCGAAACCGTCGGTGTCGTGCCGTCATCGAGCGTGACGACAATGTCGTCCCAGTCGTCGACGAAGTCACAGTCCATCGTCGTGAGGTTGCCCTCCATGCCAGCCTCGGTCGGCACCGGAGGGCGCTGATAGGTGTAGGAGATGTAGGGGCGCTTGGACGGGTCGGAGTACTCGCGGGAGTAGAACTTCTTCCAGTACGTGTTGTCGGACTCGTTCAGCGCCCGCAGCTGCAGCGACCACACGTTCGTGGGATGGAGGGCGAGCAGTTGCAGCAGGGATGTGATGTTCGCGTTGGTGTATCCGGCCGGACAGGACGACGAGTAGCCCTTCGTGACATTCGTCTGGACACGTTCGGCGTAAACGGTCGGCTGGTTGTTCCACGTGGTGCTCGTGCCCACGGCCTCCGCGATCGAGATGTACCAGGATCGTGATGAGCACGTCCATGAGTGGTAGTTCCAGATGTTCAGCCACGCGTTCGTGATGTCATAGCCCGCGATGCCGTCGGTGTGGAAGTTCAAGTAGGACCGGTAGACCGAGTTGCCCGAGTCCCAGGTGCCGAGCCGGAAGTCGGAGTTCGAGTAGTACGTGGTCGTGGGGTAGTTCGAGTTCACGTACGTGTCGAACGAGTTCGTCAACGATGGGTCGAGCACCAGTGGGAACTCGTCGCCGAGAGCTTCGGAAATCTCGGCAGGGTCCTCGATTGCGACGGACACGGTGTCGAGAGAAGTGTCGATGTCGATCGGCAGCTCGGCCTCAGCGCCCGGTGCCTGCGGTGTTGTCGCAGCGTCGAGGGCGTTGAGGAACGTCACTCCGGACGACTCGGGTCCGGGAAGCGGAACACCGTCGTCGTAGGCTGCATCGAGCACCGGTTCGGCCTGCAGGAGATCCGCATCGGCATCCCACATCATCGCGGTCGGCACCGCCGCGACGGGGTTGCCGGTCTCGTCGATGATTTGCACCTCGCCCTCGGCGTCGGTCAGCACGGCGCCACCGGTGACGACGATGTCGAAACCGAGAGCGTCAGCCGATTCGAGTGCGGCGGGGGTGTGGACAATGAAGAACTGCTCGAACCCGGTGGGCTGGACACCAACGACGAGATCGACACCGTCGATCACGGAGGGGAACGTGGCACGGTGACCGTCCAAGACAGGCTCGGGCAGTTCTCCTCCACGCCACAGCAGCTCGACTTCAACGCCCGTGTCACGTAGCTCCATCTCGAGGATCTGCGCGTCACCGCCGGCACCGATCTGCACATCGGACGGGTACACCGCAGGCCCAATCTCGCCGCTAGCGTGAGTGATCAGACTCGTGTCCAGGAGCTCCCAATCGGCCTCGTCGGTGCCGTCACCGTCGGTGAGCACAAACTGCGGACCGAAATACTGTTGGGCGAGGAAGGTGCCATCAGGCAGCGCGAACGTCTGCTCTGACTCAGTGCGCATGGAAAGGATCTCCACGGGATCCCCGGACGACACCGCCAGAGCGAACGCCGCGGCCTCGTCGGCGGCCGACGCCGCGTCCGGACCCGGCTCCACCTGCTCAACAGGCTGAGTCTCGTCGCTGTCCGGTGAAGTGGACGCGACCGACGGAGCCGGCGCGGCAACAGCCAGACCGCCTGCGATCGCCGCGACTCCCAACGGCCCTCCAACCCTGCGCCAACGACGAGACGAGCGACTGGCGTGCGGTGCCAAGGCGTGATTCACAGCGTCACGTTTACAGCACCCAGGTGACACGCGCATGTCGCAGAAACCACTACTTTGGGTAGTAGCGGGTCGACAAGAAACCCGCTATCGCGCGCGAAGAACACTGTGTCGTCTCGAGCTTCGTAGACACCGGCCGGCCGGCAGCAGTCCTCGATCGAGACCAATTCGCAACGCAATTCAGCGCCGTCTCGCAGCCAGTCGCGCCAGACGCCATCGAATTGTGTGCCACCGCAGTGCCGAGCACCGACACATTCGTCGCATGCGACAGCGCCACGCATCGCCTCAAGCTCCGAGCAAGTCAAAGAAGCGATGGTCGCCGCAGAGGTCGGCGTGCCGAGAACGCACGATTGCGGCACGCGCCGGATTCTTACATGCTCGGAGTCGCGTCCCGTTGGCCTTGCTGTGCCGAAAACCTCGTGCCGCAACAACTAGAGCAATGGGGAGAAGACACGAACTTGGCATCTATGGCTTGCGACGCGATTGACGGTCTCCGCCCAGGGCCAGCCACGTGGCGAAATCGCCTTCCCGCATCCGATGCGGGAGAATCGTCCCGTGTCGATGACGAGCCGAGCCAGGGCAGCGCGTGCCGCGTACGCGGCCGGCGTCTCGACGTTCACCGCGCTCGGCGGCCACGTGCTGGTCGGCGGGCACCTCCCGTCGCTCGCCGCCATCGCCGTCCCGCTCGCGCTCGCGTTCGCCCTCGCGCTCCAGCTGAGCGCCAGGACATCGCGCTGGGCGCTCGCCCTCACCGTCGGGCTGAGCCAGGCGCTGTTCCACCTCACGTTCTCGATCGGCTCCGGCGCGCTGACCGTCGGATCCGCGAGCGCGCACGCCCACCATGTCGACGCCGTCACGGTGACCGGCCTCGCCGGGGGCGCGGAGAGCTCCGCCGCGATGACCGCGGCCCACGTCGCGGCCGCAGTCCTCACCTACGCCGCGCTGCGCAGGGCCGATGTGGTGCTCGCCGCGGCGCGCGGGGCCGCCGCATGGCTCGCACGACGCCTCACCGCGCCCGCCGTCGGCGCACTGCCTCTCGCCGTCGCTGTGGCGACGCTCACGCCCGCTCGCCCCGGCATCGGCCGCGAGCTCGTCCAGCCGATCTCCCGGCGCGGCCCTCCTCTCGTGTAGTCACGCCCCCGCACGCCGCCGCGCGACCAGCGCCGCAGGCGGGCGACGCGCACCCGCGCACCCCCAACGCCCAGGAGCGTGCCCATCCGAGGCACCCCGGAACTTCACGAGAGAGACCATGAGAACGTCACGCATTGCCCTGTCCACCGCGCTGGTCGCCGTCATCGCCGCGAGCGCCGTGGGCTGCACCACCACCGACGACACCGAGACCATCGAGGTCTACACGCCCGAGCTCACGATCTCCGATCCCTGGGTCAAGGCCGTCGACGACGGCATGACCGGGGTCTTCGGCGAGTTCGCCAACGAGACCGACCAGGAGGTCCACATCATCGGAGCGTCCACCGACGCCGCCGCGATGGTCGAGCTCCACGAGACCGTCGACGGCGTCGACGGCTCGATGATGATGCAGGAGGTTCACGGCGGCTTCACGGTCGCGCCTGGCGAGACCCTGACGCTCGAGCCCGGCGGCCTGCACCTCATGCTGATGGGCGTCGTCGAGCCGATCCTGCCCGGCGACGAGATCGCCGTCACGCTGGAGTTCGCCGGCGGCGCCACGGAGGAGTTCACGGCGACCGCCAAGGAGTACTCGGGCGCGAACGAGGAGTACACCGGCGACGGCGACGAGGAGTAGCGCGTGCCCGAGAACCCCTCGGGTGCCGGCATCGGCAGGCGGCGGTTCCTCCTGGGAGGGGCCGCCGTCGCGACCGGCGCTGCCGTCGCGCTCACAGCGGAGCGCACCGGAGTCCTGCCGGGCTCGCGCCAAGCCGAGCTGAACGCCGCCGGGCTCAACGGCGCCCGCACCATCGAGTTCCATGGCGAGCACCAGGCAGGTATCGACACCCCCGTCGCCGCGCACGCGTCCTTCGTCGCGCTGCGCCTGCGGCCGGGGCAGGACCGCGAGTCGCTCGGCCGCCTCATGCGGCTGCTCACCGACGACGCGCGTCGCCTCACGTCCGGCAGGTCGCCGCTGGCGGACTCCGAGCCCGAGCTCGCCGCTGTGCCGGCGGGACTGACGGTGACGTTCGGGTTCGGACCGGGCTTCGTGTCCGCGGCGGGCGCGACGGCGCCGATGTGGCTCGCGCCGCTGCCGGCCTATCCGACGATCGACGACCTCAGGCCGGAGTGGACCGGCGGCGATCTGCTGATCGTCGCGAGCGCCGACGATCCGGTCACCGTCGCCCACGCGGTGCGGATGCTGCTGAAGGACTCGCGCCACTTCGCTTCCGTCGCATGGCGGCAGGACGGGTTCAGGCGCGCCTACGGCTCCGAGGTCTCGGGGACCACCATGCGCAATCTCATGGGCCAGGTGGACGGCACGGGGAACCCCGAGCCCGGCACCGCCGACTTCGACGCGGCGGTGTGGTCGACCGACGGCTGGCTCGCCGGCGGTACCTCGATGGTGCTCCGACGGATCCGGATGGAGCTGGACACGTGGGACGAGATCGACGGGCCCGGCCGTGACAACACGGTGGGCCGCCGCATCTCGAACGGTGCGCCGGTGACCGGCGAGCGCGAGTCGGACGACCCGGACTACGAAGCGACGACCGCGGCCGGCTTTAGCGTCATCAGCCCGGTGGCGCACATCTCGCGCGCCTCGGATGCCGGTCGGGTGAGCCGCACCATCTTCCGGCGCAGCTACAACTACGACGTGCCGCCCACGGGAGAGGCGGTGTCCGAGACCGGCCTGATCTTCGCATCCCTCCAGGCAGATGTGGGCGAGCAGTACATTCCCGTCCAGGACCGGCTCGCGCAGGCAGACCTGCTCAACGAGTGGACCACGCCCATTGGCTCCGCCGTGTTCGCCATTCCCCCTGGTTGTGGACCTGACGGATTCATCGGGGAGGGCATCCTCACGTAGCGGCGGCGTGCGAGAATCGGTCGGTGTTCAGCACGTACCGCGCGGTCCTCGCGCATCCAGGCGCCCTCCCGTTCGCACTGTCGGGACTGCTCGCGCGCGTGCCGATCGCGATGCACAACCTCGGGATCATCCTGATGGTGCAGCTGCAGTACGACAGCTACGAGATGGCCGGCCGCGTCGCGGCGATCGGCACCCTGGCGTGGGCGGCTCAGTCAATCCCGAGCGCGCGTCTGATCGACCGCTTCGGGCAGCGGACCGCGATGATCCCGTTCGGGGTCGTCTCGGCAGTGGGCGCGGTCATCGCCGTGCTCGTCGCGATGAACCAGGGCCCGGAGTGGGCGCTCATCATCGGCGTGATCATGGCCGCCCTGTCAGGGCCGCTCGGCTCGCTGACCCGCGCCCGGTGGTCGCACATCCTGCCCCGCCGCCAGATGCACACGGCCTTCTCCCTCGAGGGCGCACTCGACGAGATCCTCTTCATCACGGGACCGGCGACGGTGACGATCCTCGCGACGCTCGTCTGGGCGCCCCTTGGCGTCATCGTATCGACCACCGCGATGGTCATCGGCCTGATCCTGCTGCTGCCGCAAACCGCGACCGAGCCGCCGACGCACACCGAGACCGGCGGCGCCTCGCTGGGACTCAAGGTGCCAGCCGTCGTGTTCGCGATGACCATCGTCGCCGCCGGACTGGGCTTCATCTTCGGCGCATTCGACCTCTCGGTCGTCGCGTTCGCCGAGGAGCAGGGCAGCCAGGCCTCGGCCGGCATCATGATCGCGCTGCTGTCCGCCGGCTCCCTCGCGGGCGCCCTGGTCTACGGCGCGCGGCAGTGGGCGACTCCGCTGTGGAAGCGCACGCTCGCCCTGACGGTGCTGCTCGCGGTCGCGGTGCTCGCGCTCGCGCTCGCGCCCAACCTGTGGTGGATGGGCGCGATCGGGCTCGTCGCCGGCGCGACGATCGCCCCCAACCTCACCAACGCTGACTCGATCGTCCAGCGCGTCGTGAAGCCCGACCAGATCACCGAGGGCATGGCCTGGCTGCGCATCGGCATGGGCGTGGGCGTCGCGGCCGGCGGCTGGGTGGCAGGCGCGCTGATCGACGCCATGGGGGCGCGCGCTGGACTGCTCACCTCCGCGAGCGGCGGACTGCTGGTCGTCATCGCGGCGTTCTCCGCGATCTCCGTCGTGCGCACCGTGCCGGAGGAGCCCACCGACGAGCCCGAGGTGCCTGAGGACCTCTCGACCGTCCCGAGGTAGCCGCTAGAGGGCGCGCCGGTAGCGCACCTCCGTGACCACCGCGCCTCCGATCTCCTCGGACTTCTCGAAGCCGTCTGCACGCCAGCCCTCGCGCTCGTAGAACCGTCGTGCCCTGGCGTTCTCCCTGACCACGTAGAGGTACGCCTCGGGAAACCCGAGTCCCCGCAGCCCCTCGACCGCGGCCTCCAGCAGCGCCGCGCCCACGCCCAATCCCCACGCATCGGGGTGGACATTGATGGCGTAGAGCTCGCTGCACGCGCCGCCCTCCCGCGCCGGGCCGATGCCGGCCATTCCCACGACGCGGCCGTCCAGTTCCGCGGCGAGGTGGGCGACCTCGCCCGGCTCACGCAGGGCGGCCCTGCGGCGATCGAGGGTGCGCGCGGGATCGAGGCCTGCGAGGTACTCCGGATCCATCACGGCGGCGTAGGCCGAGCGCCAGGCGGCGACGTGCAGATCGGCCCACGCTTCCGCATCGGCCTCGACGGCCGTGCGCACGGTGATCTCCATGCCCGCCAGGCTAGGCCGGACGGCGGCGTGTCACCATGGGGTCATGACGTTCTCCCTCGAGACCGAGCGGCTGCTGCTGCGGTGGATGACCTCCGACGACGCGGCGGACCTCGCCGAGCGCCGCTCCGATCCGCTCGTGGCGCAGTACCAGTCGTGGATCGCGCCCTACTCGCTGGCGCAGGCGCAGTCGCTGATCGAGACCGTCACGGCGCACGACGAGCCTGTCATCGGCGAGTGGGCGCAGCCGGTGATCGTGCGGCGCGAGGACGGTCAGACGGTGGGCGACCTCGCGGTCCGCATCGGCGAGGACGGCCACTCGGCCGAGATCGGCTACACCCTGCACCGCTGGGCCTGGGGCAACGGCTACGCCACCGAGGCGGCCGCCGCGCTCGTGGACTACCTGATCCGCGACCGCCACGTCCACCGCGTGACGGCCATGACGGACCCTGGCAACTCGGCGTCGCAGCGTCTGCTCGAGCGGCTCGGGTTCACGCATGAAGGCACGCTGAGGGAGTCGTTCACCAAGGGCGAGGAGACCCACGACGACATGGTGTTCGGGCTGCTCGACCGGGAATGGCGGGGCCCGGGCGGCGGCGCCGCCTAGAATCGTCGCAACCCCCACGCGTGAGGCAGGACGATGGAGATCTTCGAGACGCCGGTACCGGGCATCGGCATCCGGTACGAGTTCCAGGGTGACAGCGGCGACCACGTCGGCGTCGTCGTGCGCCGCGACGGCAAGCGCGACATCGCGCTGTACGACCCGCAGGACCCCGACACCTGCAAGGCCACGATGGAGCTGAGCGAGGGCGACGCCGCCAGGGTCGCCGAGCTGCTGGGCGGCACCACGATCACGTCGAGGCTGGACACCCTGCGGCATTCCGTCGAGGGACTCGCCATCGAGTGGGTCGAGATGCCGGACAAGGGCGGCCTCACGAAGAGGACGATCGCCGACGGGAAGATCCGCACGGACACGTCCGCGTCGATCGTCGCGGTGATCCGGGACGAGATGGTCATCCCCGGACCGGACCCCGACTTCGAGTTCGCCGCCGGCGACACCGTCCTGGTGGTCGGCTCCCCCGACGCCGTGGTGCAGGCCACCGGAATCCTCACGGGCTAGGCCATGGACACGCTCGCGCCTGTCGCCATGCTCGTGGCGGACGTGGGTGAGATCGACGTGGGCGAGGTCCTGCTGGACCTCGGAATCGTCCTGCTGCTGCTGGCCGGGCTGGGCCGCGTGGCGCACCGGTTCGGCATCCCCTCCATCCCGCTGTACCTGATCGCCGGCCTCATGCTGGGCGAGGGCGGACTGATCCCGATCGCCGCCGCGGAGGAGTTCCTCCACATCGGCTCGGAGATCGGCGTGGTGCTGCTGCTCCTCATGCTCGGGCTCGAGTACTCCCCCAAGGACCTGAGGAACGGGCTCAAGGCCACGTGGGTGGGCGGCATCGTCGATCTCGTGCTCAACGGCGGCGCAGGGTTCGCCTTCGGCATGCTGATGGGCTGGTCGTTCACGGCGTCGCTGCTGATGGGCGGCGCGACCTACATCTCGTCCTCCGGGATCATCGCGCGCCTGCTGGAGGACTTCGACAGGGTCGCCAACCGCGAGACCTCCACGATCCTGAGCATTCTGGTGATCGAGGACGTCGTGATGGCGGTGTTCCTGCCCATCGTCGCGGTGCTGATCGTGGGGGCGTCGATCGCGCAGGGGGCGATCGCGATGGGCATCGCGATCGGCGTCGTCGCGGCCGCGTTCATGATCTCCGCGTTCTTCTCGTCGCAGGTGTCCGCGATGATCCACTCGCACTCCCGCGAGCTGCTGCTCCTCGGAGTGCTGGGTCTCACCTTCCTGGTCGCCGGCCTGGCCGATGCCGTCCAGGTGTCCGCCGCGGTGGGCGCCTTCCTGCTGGGCCTGACGCTGTCCGGCCAGGTGGCGAAGGACATGCACGACCTGCTGCCGCCACTGCGCGACTTCTTCGCCGGGCTGTTCTTCGTGTTCTTCGGGCTCGGCATCGACCCGCGCGACCTTGTGCCTGTGCTGCTCCCGGCGCTCGCCCTCGCCGCCGTCACAGCGCTGACCAAGATCGTCACCGGCGTGTTCTCCGCGCGGCGTGCCGGCGTGGGACCGCAGGGACAGTGGCGCACCGGCCTGTCGCTGGTGCCACGCGGCGAGTTCTCGATCGTCCTGGCCGGCATCGGCGTCGCCGCGGGGCTCACCCCCCAACTGGGACCCGTCACGGCCGCGTACGTCCTGATCCTCGCGATCGTCGGCTCGATGCTGATGCGCTACGCCAACTCGATCCCCAACCCCCTGCATCGCCAGGTCTCCCCGGCAAGGCCCGGCAGGGCCACCTGACCTTTGCGCGCGGCGACCCGCGTGCGAGGCGTGCCCCGGCATCGGCCGGGACGGGCACAATACGGGAATGATCCGCGACGCCACCCAGGCCGACGCCGCCGCCATCGCCGCCATCTACAACCCGTTCGTGAAGGACTCCGCCGTCACCTTCGAGGTGGACGAGGTGCCCGAGGAGGAGATCGCGCGCCGCATCCACGAGCGCCGCACCGGCGGCCTGCCGTTCATCGTCTGGGAGGAGGACGGCCAGGTCGCCGCCTACGCGTACGCGTCGCCGTACGGCACGCGGGAGGCGTTCGCGCGGACCGTGGAGCTCTCCACCTACCTCGATCCCGCATTCAACGGCCGTGGCATCGGCACCAGGATCTACCAGGACCTCATCGAGCGCTGCCGCGAGCTGGGCATGCACCTGCTGGTGGGCCGTGTGGCCCTGCCCAACCCGGCCTCGCAGTCCCTCCACGCCAAGTGCGGCTTCGAGCTCGCCGGCGTGCTGCCGCAGGCGGGGTACAAGTTCGGCCGCTTCCACGACTTGGCCTACTACACGCGACTGCTCGACTAGGAGCGCGCGCGGGGTTACGTTCGAGTCATGAGCCTGAGACTGACCGATGTGACGGCTGAGAATCTCGACGCGGTGATCGCCTTGCCGCCTCAGCCCGGCGCCCGCTCGAACGTCGCGCCCGTGGTGATGTCGCTGGCCGAGGCGTACGTCACCCCGACCGCCTGGACCCGCGCCATCCTCGACGACGAGCAGGTGGTGGGGTTCGTGATGGCCAACTGGGATCCCGACAACGAGATCGAGTCGTTCAGGGCCGGCATCTGGCGCCTCAACGTCGCCGAGGACGTCCAGGGCATGGGCATCGGGGCGTTCGCCGTCCAGGAGGTGGTGGCCGAGGCGCGCCGACGCGGGGTCGAACGCATCACCGTGCTGTGGGAGCCGGGCGAGGACGGGCCCGAGGGCTTCTACCTGAAGCAGGGTTTCGTCCCCACCGGCGAGGTGCTGTTCGGCGAGGTGGTCGGCGCGATGGACGTGCCGCCGGCCGCGTCCTGACGCCTGCTGCCGTTGCCTCAGGAATCCGCCTGTCGGTCCCCTGCGTTATCGTCGTGGAGGAAGAGAGGAGATCATCATGGTCACACGATTCCTCGAACGATCCGAGATTGATCAGATGCTCGCGCAGGCCGCAGCCGAGCACGGATACTCATTCGACGAGTTGCGCAGGATGGCGGTGAACGGGACGCTTCTCGAGCCTGATCTCAGGGATCTCTGGCTCATCTGGGCGTCCGAGCCGCTGGCTTTCTCCGTCGACAGTGACGACTAGCCACCCGCTCTCCGTCGCTTTCGCGGCGGAACTTCAGGAGTTTCTCAACGCCGCTCTGGTCCCGGATACCCACGTGGATGTCATCGAGACGGACGACAGCATTCGCGTGGTGCCTCACGACTCGCTTGCCATGGGCAAGAGGTTCTTCGCCGTTGCGGACACGCACGCACACCAGTTGCTGCGGGTCGAATACAAACTCGCTGACGACCCGTCGGGCCGCTTCTTTCGCGTGCTGTCGTCGACCTTCGGACTCTACGTCTCCGTCACGAAAGGCGTTCCCGTGCCTCTGGTGCGGGTGGAGTACGAACGTTCGCAGACTCCGTCGGCACACGTCCACTTCCACACGAGTTCAGCGCTGCTCGGCTGGGACTACGGGCGCGCTGGCGAACCGTTCCGGCGGGAGCAGAGCCTGCACTTCCCCGTCGGGGGTGCTCGGTTCCGTCCGACGATCGAGGAGTTCCTGCTCTTTCTCGATCGTGAGCGGCTCGTCGACACGTGGGGCACGTCCGATTGGAAGGCAAGGGCTGTGACGCGCCAGGCCGACTACGAGGTGAGGCAGGCACGAGGCGTCGCCCGACGGCATCCCCGGACGACCGCAGAGGAGTTGCGGTCGATCGGCTGGACAGTGGTCGAGCCACCGGGCGCGTCCTGACGCCTGCTGCCTACCCCAGCGACTCCGGCAGTTCCCGCTCCTCGTCCAGCACATGCTCGGCGAGGAACGCGAACACCGTCTCGTACCAGACCGCCGCGTGCTGCGGCTTGAGGATCCAGTGGTTCTCGTCGGGGAAGTACAGGTAGCGGTGGGCGAACTCCTCGGGTGCGCCGGTGTGCGCGCCCTGGAGCTCGGACCACAGGCGCAGTCCCTCGCCGATCGGCACCCGGTAGTCCTTGTCGCCGTGGATCACCAGCATGGGCGTGACGATGCTGTCGAGGTGGCGGTGCGGCGAGTGCTCCTCCATCGCCTCGCGCGTGAAGATGCTCTGCCAGTAGCCGGACATGTCGGTGGTGGGGCCGAACTGGTCGAGCGCCCACAGACTCGCGTGCGTCACGATCGCCCTGAACCTGTCCGTGTGGCCTGCCACCCAGTTGGCCATGTAGCCGCCGAACGATCCGCCCATCGCCGCCGTCCGCGTCTCGTCGACATCGGCGCGGGCCGCCGTTGCGTCCGTGATCGCCAGCAGGTCCGTGTAGGGCGTGGCGCCCCACGAGTTCCAGCCGCGCGCGATGAAGTCGAGGCCGTATCCGGTCGACAGCGCGGGGTCCGGCATCAGCACGGCGTAGCCGCGCGCGGTCGCCAGGTGCGGGTTCCACCTCCAGCTCCACTGGTTCCAGCTGTTCAGCGGGCCACCGTGGATCCACAGCAGCAGTGGAGCGGGGTGCTCAGCCGAGGCTCCCTCGGGCAGGAACAGCCAGCCGCGCACCTCGGTGCCGTCCTCGGCGGTGGTGCGCACCTCCTCGACAGAGCCCTCGGTGACCGGTGAGGGGGCGGGGGTCGCGAGCGCGGTGACCGTGCCATCGGCGCCGATGCGCACCGGCTGCAGCGGCTCGGCCATCGTCGCGCGCAGGGCGATCGCGTCGCCGGTGGCGGGGTCGATCGCGAGGCTCGAATAGGCGGCGGCGTCCGTGGTGACCTGGGCGACCTGACCCCCGTCGAGCGGGACGCGGAAGACGGGGCCGTTGCCGTCGTGGTCCGCGGTGGCGATCAGGGCGGAGTCGTCGGCGGAGAAGGCGAGCGACGACGGCCAGCGGTCCCACTCGGCCGCGATGCGGCGTGGATCCGAGCCGTCCAGCGCGGAGGTCCAGATCTCATGGGGCGTCGGGCCGGCCGGCGTGGGCCAGACCTCGCGCACATAGGCCAGCCGCGTGCCGTCGTGGCTCAGCGCCGGGTCACCCAGGTCCACCCCGGGCTCCTCGGCGATGACGGTGCGGGTGCCGTCGGCCACCTCGATGCGCACGAGCCGCGCGCGGTACGAGCGGGAGTCGGGGACGGACTCCGCCACGATCACGGTCGCGCCGTCCGGGGTGACGACCGCGTGCGCCATGTCGATCGTCTTGCCCGGCTGGGGCGTGAGGTCGACGGGGCGCGGGAGGTGGGCCGGGTACGGCGCCGGATCCGCATCGGCCGCGTCCTCGTCCTTTGCCGGCGGGGCGACGACGGCGGACTCGGCGCCGATGCCGGTGAGGTCGATCGCCAGCAGGTGCGCCTCGGCGGGGCCCAGGTCGTGGTCCCAGTAGCGGACGGGGTAGCCGCTGTGGAGGATCGCCGACACCTTGCGCTTCTTGCGCTCGGCGCGGATGCGGGCGTCGTCCTCGAGGGTGACAGCCGAGGGCATGAGCGCCGCGGCGACGATCACGGTGCGGGCCTCGGATGCGACCGCGACGATGCCGGAGACACCGCCGGCGAGCGCGGTGACGGGGCGGGCCTCGCCTCCGGCCGCGGGCAGGAGCCAGAGCTGGGCGACGTCGTCCTCGGAGGCCTGGCCGTCGGGGCGCGCCGAGACGAACAGCAGGTCGCCGCCGGGGAGGTACGCGGCGCCGCTCTCCCCCTTGGACGATCGGGTGAGGCGACGCGGGGCGGCGCCGTCCGTCGGCACCTCCCACAGCGCGTTGTCGTACGAGGTCGCGTCCTTGCCGATCGTGGCCACGGTGACCGCGGCGCGGTCGCCCTCGTGGCTGAGCGCGAGCGCGCCGATGCGCGGCAGGGCGATGTAGTCGTTCAGGTCCTGGAAGGGGGTCGATGCCATGCTCGCCACGCTATCGCGAGGCGGCGGTCGGCCCGGACGCGACAGGTCCCGGTCGGCTGCGAGGGCCGCCGAGACCCGCCGCGCCGCGGTTCCCCCCTAGCTGTACTCCCCGACCTCGTAGATGTCGCTCGGCAGCGCGCCCTCGCCGTTGGCCTCGACGTGGACCGCCACGTGGGCCTCGGCGCTCGGCGACTCGGACAGGCAGAAGATCTTGCCCTTGTCCTCGTCGAGCCAGTACTTGATGAACTTCACGCCGTGCGCGTCCTGGTGTGCGAGGTCCTTCGCGTGGATCTCAGCGACCGCCTCGGGCGTGATGGGGCCTCCGATGTCGTGCACGTCCATGAATTTCGGCATGGTGTCCTCCGGGTGGATGTGGATGCCGGTACCTCAACGGGGTGGGCCCGTTGACAATACAACATATGCCCGGTTTATGACATTTGTCACGTTCGATTTTGTGATCCGGCTCGTGCGGGACGGGAACGAGTCGCGCACCACCCCGCACCCGCGGCCCAAGTGGCACGTCCCGCACGAGTTTCACGCGATCTTCCGAGCAGGATGCGCCACTTTCGGGCGGCGAGGCCGCTCGTGGCCGATGCGGGGGCAGTGGCGGCGCGCTTCCGGCGCGGCTTCCGGACGGGGTGGGCTCGAAGGAGTGCCCGGACGCACGAGGGGCGGCGGCCGTCGCAATGACAGCCGCCGCCCTGCGTGTGAAGCGTGCGGATCAGGCGTGCGAGACGAGCCCCGCGTTAGCGGACCGCCTTGGTCGCCTCCATGAGGTGCTCGAGCGACGCCGTCGTCTCCGCGTAGCCGCGGGTCTTGAGGCCGCAGTCGGGGTTGACCCACAGCTGCTCGCCGGGGATCGACTCCTTGGCCAGCGTCAGCAGCTCCGTGATCTCCTGGGTGGAGGGCACGCGCGGGCTGTGGATGTCCCACACGCCGGGGCCGATCTGGCGCTCGTAGCCGTGGTTGCGGATGGCCGGCAGGACCTCCATGCGCGAGCGGGCGGCCTCGATCGAGGTCACGTCGGCGTCGAGGCCGTCGATCGCGTCGATGATCTCGCCGAACTCCGAGTAGCACAGGTGGGTGTGGACCTGAGTGTCGGCCTTCGCACCTGCGGTCGCGAGGCGGAAGGAGCGGACGGACCAGTCGAGGTACGCGCCCTGGTCGGCCTTCTTCAGGGGCAGCAGCTCGCGCAGCGCGGGCTCGTCCACCTGGATGATGCCGATGCCGGCCTCCTCGAGATCGGTGATCTCGTCGCGCAGGGCGAGCGCCACCTGGTCGGCGGTCACGCCGAGAGGCTGGTCGTCGCGGACGAACGACCACGCGAGGATCGTCACCGGGCCCGTGAGCATGCCCTTCATGGGGCGGCTCGTGAGCGACTGGGCGTACGAGGTCCAGCGCACCGTCATCGGCGCCGGACGCGAGACGTCGCCCCACAGGATCGACGGGCGGGTGCAGCGCGAGCCGTACGACTGGACCCAGCCGTTCTTCGTCACCGCGAAGCCGTCGAGCAGCTCGGCGAAGTACTGCACCATGTCGTTGCGCTCGGCCTCGCCGTGCACCAGCACGTCCAGGCCGAGGTCCTCCTGCAGGTCGACGACGCGCTTGATCTCCGCGCGCATCTCGTCCTCGTAGGCCTCGTCGCTCAGCTCACCCTTGGCCCACGCGGCACGCGCCTTGCGGATGTCCGTGGTCTGCGGGAAGGAGCCGATGGTGGTGGTCGCGAGCTGCGGCAGGTGGAAGCGCTCGGCCTGGGCGGCCTTGCGGTCCGAGTAGTCGCCGCGCTCGACGTCGGCGTCGGACACCGCGTCGAGGGCGGAGCGCACGTCGGCGCGGTTGGTGCCAGGGTGCGCGGCGCGCGCGGCGAGAGCGGCGCGGGTGGACTCGAGCGTGGCGGCGACTGCATCGGCCCCCTCGGTGAGCGCGGTGGCGAGGGTCGAGACCTCGCCCACCTTCTCGTCGGCGAAGGCGAGCCAGCTGAGCAGGTCGGCGCCCAGGTGCTCCTCGCCCTCCAGCGTGTGGGGCACGTGGAACAGCGACGTGGAGGTCGAGGCGGCGACGTCGGCGCCCAGCGCCTTGACCGCGTCGATCTTCGCGAGCGCCTTGTCCAGGTCGGTGCGCCAGATGTTGTGGCCGTCCACGACTCCGGCGGCGATCGTCACGCCGCTCAGGTCGATGCCGGCCGGGACCGCGCCGCGGACCAGGTCGAGGCCGATCGCCTCGACGCCCGAGCCGGCGAGCACGGGCAGCGCGTCGTCGAGCGAGCCCATCGGGGCGGCGACGAACAGCGCGGGGCGCGCCTCGAGCGCCGCGAGGCGTCCGTAGACCGCGGCCGCGTTGGCGCGGACCTCGGCGCGGTCGGCGTCGATGTCGGCGACCAGCACCGGCTCGTCGATCTGCACCCAGCGAGCACCCGCCTCGGCGAAGGCGGCGAGCAGCTGCTCGTAGACGGCGACGAGGTCGTCGAGGCGCTCGATCGGGTCGAAGCCGGTGGGCGCGTCGTCGGAGGGCTTGGACAGGTACAGGAACGTCAGCGGGCCGGTGATGACCGGACGGGTGACGAAGCCCTCCTGCTTGGCCTCGAGGAACTCCTCGATCCAGCGGGTCGAGGACAGCGCGAACGAGGTCTCGGGGCCGATCTCCGGCACCAGGTAGTGGTAGTTCGAGTCGAACCACTTGGTCATCTCGAGCGGGGCCTTGGCGCCCTCGCCGCGCGCGATCGTCGAGTAGCCGGCGAGGCTGACGCCGCCGTTCTCGCCACGCAGGTCAGCGAAGCGCGTCGGCACGGCGCCGAACGTCACGGCCGCGTCGAGCATGTGGTCGTAGAACGAGAAGTTCGAGGGGATCGAGGCGTCCTCGCGTCCGAGGCCGAGGGCGACGAGGCGCTCCCGGTTCGCGGCGCGGAGGTTCGCGGCGGTCGTCTCGAGCTCGAGCTCGGTCAGATTGCCCTTCCAGAAGGCCTCGATCGCCTTCTTGAGCTCACGGTTGCGGCCGATGCGGGGGTACCCGAGGATCGTGCCGGCGGGGAATGCAATAGCAGGTGACATCGTCGTTATTCCTGGTATTCATGCGCGGCGGGCTCGCTCTTGCGCGGTGGTGGCGGCACGCGTGCACGCGCCGTGTGAAGTGCCTGGAGAGTCTACCGTTAAGGTCTGCGCGGGAACAAAGGGACCCGTATCGACGCTAGGAATGGATATGGAGACCGTCACCCCCAAGTCAGTGACCCTCACCCGCGAGGACGAGGGCGTCTACGTCATCACCAACGAGATGGGCGATGAGCTCAGGGTGGGCCACAACGTCGAGGGCGGGTTCGGCTTCGTCGAGCTGCTCCTGGCCGCTGCCGTGGGCTGCTCGTCGACCGATCTGGACGTCATGACGTCGCGCCGCGCGGAGCCCGACAAGTTCGTCGCGACGATCACCGCCGACAAGATGGGCGGCGACGAGGGCAACTACCTGCAGAACGTGAAGATCGAGTTCGACGTGCAGTTCCCCGACGGCGAGGCCGGCGACAAGGCTCGCGCGCGCATTCCTGTCGCGCTGAAGGCGGCGGAGGACCGCACCTGCACCGTGACCAGGTCGCTGTCCCGCGGCACCCCGGTGGAGCTGGTCCAGAAGGGCGAGTAGGGCATCGGCCGCGTCGCGCGCGAGGAACTACGCGCCGACGGGGAGCCGGCCGACGAGCATCTCCGCGGCCGTGTGCGTGTTGAACGTGTAGACGTGCAGGCCGGGGGCCCCGGCGTCGAGCAGCTGCTCGGACAGCCGCGCGGCCGCCGCCACGCCGATCTCGCGCGCCTCGTCCTCATCGGCTGCCGCGTCCAGGGCGACCACCACATCGGCCGGGCTGGTCACCCCCGTGAGCTGCTCCATGCGACGAGCGCGCTTGGCCGTCGTCAGCGGGATGATGCCTGGCAGCACGGGAAGGCCGATGCCGGCATCGGCCCCGCGCTCGATCAGGTGGGCGTACTGGGCGGCCTCGTAGAACAGCTGGGTGACGGCGAAGTCGGCGCCGGCCTCCTGCTTGAGGCGCAGTACCTCGAGACCGGTGTCCATGGCGGCGCCGGGGGCGGCCGGGAAGGCCGTGACGCCGATGCTCAGGTTGTCGAGGCCGTTCGCGTGGCCCACCTCGCGGATCAGGGTGACGAGCTGGGACGCGTAGAGCAGGCCGTCGGGGTGCGGCGTCCAGTTGGCGACGCCCTTGGGCGGGTCGCCGCGCAGCGCGAGGAAGTCGCGCACGCCGTCCTCGAGGAAGCACTCGATGACGGTGGTGATCTCGGCGACCGACTGGTCCACGCAGGTCAGGTGCGCGAGCGCGGGGACGCCGAGCGTGTGGCCCACGCGGTGCACCACGTTCTGCGACGCGGTGCGCGTCGAGCCCGAGGCGCCGTAGGTGATCGACACGAAGTCTGGACGGGTCGACGCGAGCGACTCGAGGGTGGACCACAGGGTCTGCTCCGAGTCCGCCGTGCGGGGCGGGTACACCTCGTAGCTGAGCGTCGGGCGCTCGGAGGCCAGCAGGTCGCGAATCACGCGGGAACTCTACGCGGCACTCGGTCGCGTCCCCAACACCGGGCGCATTGGCGGCTTCCATGACCGATGCCGGGGCCGGGCGGGTGTCCGACTCGCGTGGCAGTCTGGGCGGCATGGCACGGTGCTTTGGCGATGGCGATCCCCTGTACGAGGCGTACCACGACGACGAGTGGGGGGTGGAGCTGCATGGTGACGTCGCGCTGTTCGAGCGGATCACGCTCGAGGGAGCGCAGTCCGGCCTCTCGTGGATCACGGTGCTGCGCAAGCGTGACGGCTATCGCGAGGCCTTCGAGGGCTTCTCGCCGGAGCGCGTCGCGGCTTTCGACGAGACGGACGTCGACCGGCTGATGGGCTTCGACGGGATCATCAGGAACCGGCGCAAGATCGAGTCGACGATCGCCAACGCACGAGCGCTGATGTCGATGCACGAGTCCGCCGAGAGCCTCGACGACCTGTTCTGGTCGCTCCGGCCCGACGAGTGGGACGTGGCGCGCGAGTCCTACAAGGCCGTTCCCGCCACGACACCCGAGTCGGTCGCGCTCGCGAAGGCGCTCAAGAAGAGAGGCTTCGCGTTCGTGGGCCCCACCACGATGTACGCGGCCATGCAGGCGTGCGGCGTGGTGAACGACCACCTTGCGGGGTGCCCGGCGCGGCGTTAGTCGGCCGGTGCCGGTGCGGCCGGGGAGTCGGCAGGCGACGCGGGGTTGCGGATGCCAGCCCAGGAGACCAGGCCGCCCACCGCGATGAGGACGGCGGTGGCGACCACCGCGCGGCCGAACCCGGCGAGGTCGAGTTGCCCACCGACGATCAGCGCGAGGGCGGCGATCGGCACGACGCCGGCGATGCGGCTGACCGCGTTGTTGGTCGCCGAGGCCACGCCGGCGCGCTCGGGCGGCGCGGCGCCCAGCACCGCCGAGGTCAACGGGGACACCGTGAGCGCGAGGCCGGTGCCGAACAGCAGGACGCCTGGCAGCACTTGGGTCCAGTAGTCGAAGTCGTCCCGGACCAGCAGCAGCGAGGCGGCGCCGGAGGCCATGATCAGGGGGCCTGCCGTCATGAACAGGCGCGGACCCCACCGGCCCGCCCAGCCGCCTGCGGAGCTGCTGAGCACGATCATCACGAGGGTGATGGGCAGCAGCGACAGCCCTGCGAGCGTCGCCGAGAGCCCGGCGCCCTGCTGCAGGTAGACGCTCACGACGAAGCTCATCAGCGCCAGGCCGCCGTAGATGAAGAAGGTCGCGAGGTTCCCCCAGGCAAAGTTCCGCTCGCGGAAGAGGGCGAGGGGGAGCATCGGCTGCGGGACGCGGCGCTGGCGCTCCAGGAAGGCGGCGAGCGACGCCACCCCGACCACCGCGGCCAGGACGATCGGGAGCGTCCATCCGTAGGCGGGCTGCTCGATGAGGGCGTAGACGATGGCTCCGAGCCCCGCGGTGCACAGCAGCGCGCTGACGACGTCGACGCGCGCATCGGGCCTGCGCGGCTGGTCGATCCTGAGCCCGCGCAGCATCACGAGCACCGCGGCGATCGGCAGGACGTTGATGAGGAAGACCCAGCGCCACGAGGCGAAGTCGACGAGCAGGCCGCCCACGAGCGGGCCGACGACCATGGCCGATGACGTGGCGGCGGTCCAGACGCCGATCGCACGGGCCTGCGCGGCTCCGCGGTGGGTCGCCATGATGATCGCGAGCGAGCTGGGCACGAGGAGGGCGCCGGCGACGCCCTGGAGGGCGCGCGCGGCGATCATGAACTCCGCGGTGGGCGCGAGACCGATCGCGACCGAGGTGATCCCGAAGCCCACCAGCCCCCAGGCGAGCACGCGGACGCGGCCGTAGAGGTCCGACATCGATCCGGCGACGAGGATCAGCGCGCCGAGCGTGAGCATGTAGGCGTCAACCACCCACTGCTGCGTGGAGATGCCGCCGCCCAGATCGGCGCTGATGGCCGGCAGCGCCACGTTGACCACCGTCCCGTCGAGGAATGAGACGAAGGAGGCCAGCACGGCGACCCACAGCGCGAGGGTCGCGGTGCGGGAGGAGGGTGCGGCATCGGTCATGCCGTCAGGGTAGGACGTCGTCGAAACTGTCGCTCTTCTCGTCCGGCGGTCGTGTGGTCGGCCACTTGTCCGTCGATCGCGTGGTCTCCCATGCGCGCGGTCAGCGGCTGGCGGAAGCGGCGATGCATGGCGTCAGTGGCCCCCTGCGCCGGCGGTGAGTTGCGTCCCCAGGGCGCTCGTGAAAGTTCTTTCCACAGATGGCTTTTGTCCACTAGTCAGGCACTCGAACACGTGTTCGAATAGATGTGTGACCATCACTGAGCAGGACCTCGACGCGGCGGCTGAGGCGCCAGTGTCGGTTCTGCC
>JAUIBG010000016.1 GCA_030428165.1 Actinomycetes bacterium | reverse complement strand
CCAGGCGATGGTTTCCCTCGCCGGCGTCGGCGAGGAGTCGCTCGCCCGCTGGAAGGACCTGGTCGACCTCGGCGACCACGTCTTCGTCTCGGGCGAGGTGATCTCGAGCCGCCGCGGCGAGCTGTCGATCATGGTGGCGGACTGGCAGATCGCGTCCAAGGCGATCCTGCCGCTGCCCAACATGTACGGCGAGCTGAGCGAGGAGAGCCGCGTGCGCAGCCGGTTCCTCGACCTCATCGTGCGCGACCGGGCGCGCGAGACCGTCGTGGCCCGGTCGACAGTGAACGCGAGTCTGCGCGACACCTTCCGCTCGCACGGCTTCACCGAGGTCGAGACCCCGATGCTGCAGGTGCAGCACGGCGGGGCATCCGCTCGCCCGTTCGTCACCCACGCCAACGCGTTCGACGCCGACCTGTACCTGCGCATCGCGCCCGAGCTCTTCCTCAAGCGTGCGGTCGTCGGCGGCATCGACCGCGTGTTCGAGATCAACCGCAATTTCCGCAACGAGGGCGCCGACTCGACCCACAGCCCCGAGTTCGCCATGCTCGAGGCCTACCAGGCCTACAGCGACTACAACGGCATCGCCGACCTCACGCAGGAACTCATCCAGAACGCCGCGGTCGCGGTGGCGGGCTCGACGACGGTGACGTGGGCGGACGGCACCGAGTACGACCTCGGTGGCGAGTGGGATCGCCTGTCGATGTACGCGTCGCTCAGCGAGGCATCCGGACGCGAGATCACTCCGGACACGCCACTCGACGAGCTGCGGGCGATCGCCGCGGAGCAAGGCGTCGAGGAGCCCCCGCATCTCATCCACGGCAAGCTCGTCGAGGAGCTGTGGGAGCACTTCGTCAAGTCGCAGCTGACCCGTCCGACGTTCGTGATGGACTTCCCGCTCGACACGAGCCCCCTCGTGCGCGAGCACCGCTCGATCGCCGGCGTCGTCGAGAAGTGGGACCTGTACGTCCGAGGCTTCGAGCTGGCGACGGGATACTCCGAGCTGGTCGATCCCGTCATCCAGCGCGAGCGGTTCGTCGAGCAGGCGAAGCTCGCCGCGAGCGGCGACCACGAGGCCATGCGCATCGACGAGGAGTTCCTGCGCGCGCTCGAGCACGGGATGCCGCCCACCGGAGGCATGGGCATGGGGATCGATCGCCTCCTGATGGCCATCACGGGCCTCGGCATCCGCGAGACGATCCTCTTCCCCCTGGTCAAGTAGCGGCCCGCTCGCCGGCACCGCGATCAGGGGACGACGTCGAAGACCTCGCCAAGGCGGTTGCGCAGGACGGAGAAGTGGCGGCGGTCGAGGGTGGCGATCGTGCGGGTGACATAGGCATCCGCGAGCACCGCGAGCGAGGCGTCCGTCACCCCGACGGGAATGTCCGCGAAGCGGTCGACGATCTCGGTCGCGGCCCGCAGTCGATCCGGACCCATCGATGCGAGTTCCCATGCGCCGTCGCCCAGTTCCTTCAGCACGGCCGACTCGGCAGTGGAGCCGTGCCGACTCAGGACGATGTAGTCCAACTCGGCGATGACGTATGGCGAGACGATCAACGGTCCTGAAGCGCGTTCGATCAGGTCGACCACGTCGCTGTGTCGGGGCTCGTTGCGGTCGAAGAACGCGAGCAGGACGCTTGTGTCGATGATCACTCGCCGAACCCCGCGAGCACTTCATCGACGCGCTCTGCGACGGGCTCGGAACCAGCGAACAGCCCCGGGCGAGGGCGTGGTGCGCCGCCAGCGAGTTCGGCGGTCAACGCGTCGCGGATGACGGTCGCCTCCGACACGCCGCGCGTGCGAGCAGCTCGCGAGATCGCACGCTTGAGTGCGTCGGGGAGGTAGATCGTCGTCTTGTGCACCGATGTAGGGTACCACCGGTGGTGCCATACACTTCGATCTCTTCGGGTGTAGCGGCTCAACATCGCGTCAGCGGCCGCTTCCACCGCGTCGGAATGCCCAGTCGGGCAGGTGACCGGCGGCGACGAAGGTCGCCACGATCTCGGCGAGACCGTGGTTCGGCTCGAGATCGCGCGCACGTGCGGCGTACAGGTCGGCGTGCGTGGAACCGCCGAGCGCCCAGGACAGCCACGCGCACGTGGCGAGTGCCCCGGGCTGAGCGGACTCGGGCGCGGTCGCCGCGACGTGGCGGGCCAGTTCGAGCCCGGCCCGCAGGCGCTTCGGGTCGGGCTGCTCGCCCTCACCCCACATGTGCAGGGCAAGATGTGCGGGATACTCTTCGCCGGCCTGCCAGCGCAGCTGCGCGTCGAGTGCCTCGTCGCCGGCATCCATCCCCCGGCACCACTGCACGAGCGCGATGTCGCGCAGCGACGGCCGCGACAGGCACCACGCCAGCACGGCGATGTCGAACGGTGCGAGGTCGTCCACCTCCCACCCCAGCGCGTCCTCGAACAGCGTCGGGAGGTCGTCGAGCGCGCAGGCCGCCGCCAGCGCACGCGGATCGAGCCGCTCGACGGAGTGATCGCCGTCGTCGTCCGCTGCGCAGACCACCCGAACGGCGTGGGCGAGCGCGCGCAGCGCGACCGCGGCTTCGTCGCGTGCGCCGTCGCCGACGGGCGGGAGCTCGGCTCCGCTGCGGTGATCGCCCGCCGTCTCGGGCACGTCGAAGTCGATCTCATCGAGGGACCACCCCGTGGCGGGGCATCCGTCGTCGAGGTAGGAGCCCCAGGCATCTACAGCGACGCACAGCGCGTCGACGAGACGCAGCCCGCTCGCATCGACGGTGCGACGCAGGGCGTCGACGATGTCGAGGTGCGGGATGCCCTCGTCGCGGAAGGACTCATCGGTCCAGGCGGCTACGGCGAGACCGTCGGCGTCGGGCAGTCGGCACACGAGGCCGGTGACCGTCGCGGCGAACGCGTCGGGCTCTGTCTCGCTCGGCAGGTCGAGGCGCATGACGCCGAGGCTGCGACTGCCGTCGAAGGGGACGACGACGAGGCTGCGCGAGGGGCGGTGCCCGAGCATGGTCGGGATGAGGGACAGGAACTGGGCCGGGTTCGCGGCCTTGACGATGCTGGTCATGCACCGACGATCCTGGCTGGAGTTCCGGCGGAGAGCCTGTATCGCGTGGTTGGGGACGGCGATGCGGACGATCCGCACCTGTGGAGAGGTCGATGGCACCAGATGCCGGGGGAGAGCGCGCCGCGCGTATCCTTGAGAGCATGCAGGACTACTGGGTCGCGGTCGTGTGGTCGATTCTGCCCACGATCGTCATCAGCGCCCTGTTCTTCTTCGTCCTGCGCAGCGTCATCCGCGCCGACCGCACCGAGCGCCGCGAGTACGCGCGCATCGAGGCGGAGGAGCGCGCGAAGCGCGGGCTGCCTCCGGCATCCGACTCGGCCGCGGCACAGCCTGCCGAGCGCTGAGGCCATCGGTGGCTCGTCTCCTCCGACCGTTGCGTGAGGCCCTGCAGCGTGCCAACAAGAGGCTCCCCAGATTTCGCCAGGCGGTCGCCGGTGTTCCGCTCGTCGCCTGCTGTGTCTACCGGTCTCGGAACGCCGCCCATGTCAGGACGCTCATCGGTCAACTCCCGCCCGGAGTCGACGTGCGCCTGCACGCACTCGACGATGTGCACGATACGCTCGCGGATCGCACTCTGGGTCAGGGGCGCGGGGCGCGGATGCCGCTGCTCGGCTCGTTGGTCGATGCGGCGCCCGTGCCAACTGACGCCTGGATCGTGCTCTTCGACGACGACGCCCAGTTCGCGCGCCGCGGCACAACCCGCTTCTTCGACGTCGCCGTTCGCGCGGGATTCGACATCGCCCAGCCCGCGATTGATCCCGGCCAGCCTCACTCGTACTCCCTCACCTTGGTGCGGTTCCTCAGCATCGCGCGACGGAGTCTGATGGTCGAAGTAGGTCCGGTCGTCGCCATCGCCCCGACCGCGCGCGACATCGTGCTGCCGTTCCCCGATTGGTCGACTATGGGGTGGGGTGTCGATGTGCAGTGGGCGGATCGTGCACGCAGAGCCGGGCTGACGCTCGGGATCGTCGATGCTGAGCCCGTCCTTCATCACGGAGCCATCGCAGCCGCGTATGAGACCTCGAGGGAGGCGGCCAGCTTCGATCGTGCCCTCCGCGACGCCGGCATCTCGTCGATTGATGAGCTGCTCAAGTGGCCGCGTCCGCGGTGGTCATTGTGGCGACGCGAGCCGCCATGGAATCCGCAAAGCTGATCGACCGCGCAACTACGCTGGGGCTACACGAGCGCGCAGAGGAATCCCGTGGAAGACGTCAACATCACGATCGTCACCTCCTGGTGGCTGCTGTTCGTGTTCGTGTTCGACCTCGTCGTGCGCATCACCGCGATCATCGTCGTGCCCCGCAACCGCCGCCCCACCGCCGCGATGGCGTGGCTGCTCGCCATCTACTTCATCCCGCTCATCGGGGTGTTCCTGTTCCTGCTCATCGGCAACCCGCGGCTGCCGCGCAAGCGCCGGCGCAAGCAGCAGCAGATCAACGAGTACATTCACGACACGAGCGAGACCCTCGACTTCGGCACGCTGCGACCGAATGCCCCCGACTGGTTCACGTCGCTGGTCACCCTCAATCGCAACCTTGGCGCCATGCCGCTCGCGGGCGACAACGCCGCGCAGCTGATTCCCGGCTATCAGCAGAGCCTGGACGCGATGGCCGACGCGGTGCGCACCGCTGAGCAGTACGTGCACATCGAGTTCTACATCCTTCAGTCGGATGACTCGACCGACAACCTCTTTCGCGCGATGGAGGAGGTCCGCGAACGCGGCGTGACGGTGCGCGTGCTGCTCGACCACTGGGCCAACCGCGGCAAGCCGTACTACAAGCGCACCCTCAAGCGACTCAGCCGAATGGGCGCGCAGTGGCATCTGATGCTGCCCGTGCAGCCGCACAAGGGGAAGTGGCAGCGCCCCGACCTGCGCAACCACCGCAAGCTGCTGGTCGTCGACGGCAGTGTCGCCTTCATGGGGTCGCAGAATGTCACCGACTCGACGTACAACCTGAAGAAGAACATCAAGCGCGGTCTGCACTGGGTCGATCTGATGGCGCGGGTCGAGGGCCCGGTCGTGGCATCCATCAACGCGGTGTTCCTGTCGGATTGGTTCAGTGAGACCGACGAGGCTCTCACCGACGAGATCGACCTCTTCAACGTGAAGTCGGGCCCCGGTGACCTCGACTGCCAGATCGTGCCTTCGGGGCCAGGTTTCGAGTTCGAGAACAACCTGCGGCTGTTCGCGGGACTGCTCTACTATGCCCAGCGCAAGATCATCATCGTCAGCCCCTACTTTGTGCCTGACGAGGCGCTGCTGCTCGCCGTCACCACCGCGTGTCACCGCGGACTCGAGGTGCAGCTGTTCGTCTCGGAAGAGGGCGACCAGGCGATGGTCTACCACGCGCAGCGCAGCTACTACGAGACCCTGCTGCGCGCCGGCGTGAAGATCTGGATGTACCGCAAGCCGTTCATCCTGCACTCGAAGTCGATGACGATCGACGACGAGGTCTCGATCATCGGGTCGAGCAACATGGACATGCGCTCGTTCGGCCTCAACATGGAGATCTCGATGCTCGTGCGCGGCGAGGAGTTCACCCGACAGATGCGCGACGTCGAGCAGCAGTACCGTGATCTCAGTCGCGAGCTCACCCTCGCCGAGTGGGAGAAGCAGCCACTGCGGTCCACCGTGCTCGACAACCTCGCGCGGCTCACGTCGGCGCTGCAGTGATGGTCGAAGACACCATCGCCATTCCGTTCTCGGTTCGTCTGCACCTAGCGCGCGCAGCGGTGCAGACGATCGCTGACCGCGAAGGTGTCGATCTTCTGCACGTGAAGGGGGACGCCGTCGACCCGACACTGCGACCGGGGGGCCAGGCCGGGAGCGACGTCGATGTCATGGTCAGGCCGACCCAGGTCGGCTCACTCGACAGCGCGCTTCGACGGCACGGATGGGAGGTCTACAGCACGTTCCGGACCGGCTCTCCGTTCGGCCACGCACAAACGTACCTGCATCGGATCTGGGGATACCTCGACGTGCACAGGTTCTTCCCGGGCATCGAGCTGGACTCGGGGGCGGCGTTCACTCGGCTCTGGGGCGCGCGCGGCACGATGACGTTCGCCGGCGTCGCGTGCCCGGTCCCGGCACCTCCGGCGCAGGCGACGATCCTTGTGCTCAACGCGGCGAGAGTCGCCGCGCACGCACGCACGGATCTCGACTCGGCGTGGCATGAACGGCCCCCTGCGCAGCGGGCCGCCATCGAGCGCGAAGTGCGCGCACTCGATGCGCGCCTTGCATTCGACGCGGCTTTCGGCGAGCTCGACCGTCACCGGGGCGAGAAGGGCTTCCGGCTGTGGAAGGCCGTGAGCACCAACGGAAGCCGCGTCGAGGAGTGGTGGGGCCGCGTGCGAGCGGCGCGCACGTTGCGCGAGAGTGCCGCGGTGATCGTCTTCGCGGCACGGGTCAACACCGACGCACTCGCGCGTCGGATCGGTCGCGAGCCGACCCGCCGAGAGGTCGCAGCGGAGTTCGTGCGAAGGCCCCTGCGGGGAGTCGGCGAACTGTGGCGGCGGGACATCCGCCGATGAGTACGTTCCGCATCGCAGCCCGCGTCGGAGTCGAAGACGTCGAGACCGAGGTGTACGTCGCAGCGCTGCCCGACGGGCCGATCATCGTCCTCCGCGATGCGGCTGCGCTCATCTGGCGTGAGATCGTCGGCGACAGCCTGGATGCCATCGTCGAGCGTGTGGCTGACGCCGAGGGACGCGCGCCCGACGAGATCCGGGAGGATGTCGTGACCTTCCTCACGGAGCTGGCAGCGCAGGGACTCGTCGACGAGGAGTGAGCCGGCGTACCTGCGATACTTGATCGACTCCGGGGAAGGAAGCGATCGCGATGGTGTCGGCACGAGCTCTGGCGTGGCGAGACCGCGCGCTCGCGGTCTGGGCGAACGTGTGGCGCTGGGTGCTCATGGCCGTCGGCATGGTGCTCGCCGCCTACTTCCTGCTCGAGCGCGGCGTCTCCAACGGCGCGGTGACGGCGGCTGCGGTCGGACTGCTCGTCGTCGGTGCGGCGCTCACCTCTCGCATCTCGATGGCGATTCCCCTGATCGCGCTGCCCGGGCTGTTCGTGATCGCGCGCGCGGGCATCGGGGGCACCGACCTCGCCGTGTCGGACGTGGCCCTCGCCGCGGCATTCGGAACGGCCGTCCTGCTCGGCGAGCGCCCGTTCAGCAAGCCGATGCGCCAGTTGCTCATCCTCAACCTCATCTATCAGTTCGCGACGCTGTTCACGGTGATCGTCAACCCGTTCACCGCGAACACCGTGGAGTGGTTCCACGCCTGGCTGCTCGTGTCGGGTGCGCTCGTTGTCGGCTGGGCCGTCGGCGCAGCGGGGTATGCACGCCTCGGGCTCACTCTGATGCTCGTCGCCGCCTGCGGCATCGCCCTCAGCACCCTGGTCACCGGGATCCTGCAGTACTCGACGGGCAATTTCACCGGCGTGTACCCCGAGTTCCCCTGGTCGATGCACAAGAATTTCGCGGGCAGCGCGATGGGGTTCATGGCGCTCGTCGTCTATGCGAATCCCGACTGGGTGAACTGGCGGCGTCCGACGCGCACGTCCGCATTCTGGTTCCTTGTGCTGGGAATGGTGATGACGCAATCGCGCCAGGCCATCATCGGCTTCATCGTAGGTCTGCTGATCGTCGCCCTGCGAGGTCGGGTCAGCGGCCGTTCGAAGCTCGTGCTGCTCCTGATCATCCCCGCGGTCATCCTGGTGATCATCACCGTCGTGGAGCAGATCGACTCGCAGAACCGCTTCAACTCGGTCTACCAGCGGCTCGATTGGTTCCGCGAGGTCTACGCCCTCTGGAAGCACTCGCCGATCTTCGGTCATGGTCTGCGTTATTGGTACACCGACACGAGCGCGGCGTTCCAGCCACCGCAGGCGGAACTGGAAGTCGTCGCGTCGGCCGGTGTGGTCGGCCTGGCGGGATTCATCGTCATGTGGATCGGGATCATCGTCGTGCTCTGGCGCGTCGATCCCCGCTTCGGTGCTCTTGCCCTCGCCGTCACGGCGTCACGTATCACTCAGGCGCAGTTCGATCTCTTCTGGGTGGCGGCGCAGGTGTCGATCCCGTTCGTGATCGCCGGCATCTGCCTCGGCGCGCAGGCACATCTGACGCGCGCCCCCGACCGCTCTTACAAGCTGCGGACCAGCAGTTCCCGTTCGAGGAGCTCGGTCACGGCCTGATCGACCGTTGCACCGGCGTCAACGCCCGCGGGGGGAGCGCCGAACTCGGTGACGGCGACATCCACCAACTCGTCGCGGGTCAGTCCATCGGCCGCCAGCCAGACCGTCGGACCGATGCCTTCGAGGATCACGATCTCGCCCGAACGGAAGACGTAGAGGTCGTCGTCGAGAAAGGCCGCGTCGATGTGTCGTGTGCGGCGCAGGCCGCCGACGACCCCTGCGACTCGCAAGCCGTCGGCGCTGCTCGGCGGGTTCTCCCCTGGATCGGCAGGATCTCTGCAGTCGATCTGCGATCGTTCCGTGACGCTCGTGAGCACGGGGGGCTCGCTGGTCGCGTCGAGAATCGCGTCCAGCGCAGTGTGCAGGGTCGACGCCTCCGAGTAGACGACCCGCCGCAGGCCGCCGGTGGCCCCGATGATCTCGGCGAGCGTTTCAAGCGGATGCGGCAGGTCGACCAGGAAGCTCGACTGCGACACCAGTTCCGCCAGCCCCGGGTTGAGTTCGACGGACTCGACGACGGGCTGGTCGACACCGTCGCGCCGATCGAGCAGCACAAGTGCCGCGAGCTGCAGAGCCTGGCCGTCGACCGTCTTGAGACCGAGTTCCTGCGCAGAACGGTGGTCTTTCCCGCCGGCGGCACCGAGGATCGACAGCGGCTTGGGAAACGGCACCACCGACAGGTCGGGCCGGATCGCGAGCGCCTCGTCCGTGACGTACGCGAGCCTGTCGGCAAGTGACCGGGAGGCGGTGGTCTTCCCGCGTCCCGACGGACCGATCAGGCCGATGACGCGGCCATCCTCGAGCGCGACCCCCGCCGCATGCAGCAGGAGCGCCTCGCCCTTCATGCCCGTGAGCGCGGCGAGCGTGATCTCGCCGCTCAGCCGGTCGCCGAGAGATCGGATCGTGGGCGCGGCGACCGCCCTCTCGTCGGCACCGAGCGGGGGTCTGGCCGAGTCGTTCTGCGACGGATCAGACCGCCGAACATCGATCGACACGGTCGGTGAGTCGCTCGTCACCAGGTCGCGCCAGGGAGCCAGCAGGCTCGACGACTCCGCCTCGGTCAGCGAATCGTCGCATCGCACCTCGACCGGCGTGGAGAGCGCGCGAACGACGACGGACCGCGGTGACATACCATGGAGCGTACCTGCACGCCGACGCTGGGGACGCCTGACAGGAACAGCAGAGAGGGCCGTGATCCACGATGGAGTTGCGCGACTATTTGCGGGGATTGCGCCGCCACTGGTTCGCGATCGTGCTCATGACGGCGCTCGGCGTCGGCGTCGGGTTCGGCTGGGTGCAGCTGCAGTCCCCCGTGTACGAGGCATCCGCCACCGGCTACGTTCAATCACGCGACAGCGAAGAGATCGGCGGGTCTATCGTCGGCGACGCGGCGGCGCGCAGCAAGGTCGCCTCGTACCTCGATGTCGCCGGATGGCGCATCACGGCGGAGCGGGCCATCGAGATCCTCGGGCTCGACACCACTCCTGAAGAGGTGGTCACCCAGGTCACCGTGGCCAACACCCCCGATACCGTCATCTTGAAGGTCGCTGCGCGAGGGTCGACGCCCGAGGACGCGCGAGCGCTCGCGGAGGCCTGGATCACGGCGATGGCGTACTCCATCGACCAGGTGGAGGGCGACACGACAGAAGGGTCAGCGCCCGTCACCATCGTCACGATCGGGTCGGCGTCGCTGCCGTCGTCGCCGATCTTTCCCGACACCCGCACCGCGCTGATCGTCGGCGGGCTCGTCGGGCTCGGTTTCGGCATCGCCTTCGCCCTGATACGCACAGCTTCGGATCGCCGCGTGCGCGCCGCGGATGACATCGAGGAGAAGACCGGCGTACCGCTGGTCGGCGCCATCCCCGTCACCGAGGGGATGGGTGGCGACAACCGGCTCATCAGCGAGGGCAAAGGCAAAGGCAAGGGCAAGAGCTCGACGTTCGCAGTCTCGGAGGCGATGCGCGCCCTCCGCACCAACCTGCAGTTCATGGACGTCGACAGTCCGCCGCGCACGATCGTGGTGACCAGTCCGCTTCCCGGTGACGGCAAATCGACGATCGCGTGCAACCTCGCGATCACCCTCGCGGCGAGCGGGCAGCCGGTCGTGCTCGTCGATGGTGACCTGCGGCGCTCCGCGGTGGCGAAGACCATGGGGCTGCCCGGCGGTGCCGGTCTCACGGACGTGCTCTCGGGTCGGGCCGATCTGAGCGATGTGCTCCAGCGCACGCCGCGTTCGAAGAACCTCTACGTACTCGCCGCGGGCAGCGTGCCACCGAACCCGAGCGAGGTTCTCGGTTCCGAGCGCATGCGCTCGCTGCTGGTCGACCTGGCAGCGCACGCGCTCGTGATCATCGATGCCCCTCCGCTGCTGCCGGTCACCGATGGTGCGGTGCTGACGCATCAGGCAGACGGTGCGCTGCTGGTCGTCGGCATCGGCAAGACGACGTACGACCTCGTGGAGAAGGCCCTCGACACCCTCCAGAAGGCGAGCGGCCGCGCGCTCGGCATCGTGCTCAACCGGGTTCCGACGCGCGGTATCGACGCATCGCCCTACTCCTACGAATACCGTCGTGAGTACGGAACTCCCAAGCTCGATGAGGACGCCGCGAGCCCTGCCAGGACTTCCAACGACGAGTTCGACCTCGAGTCGATCTTCGGCGCGGCTCCCGCCGCGGAAGGCGCCACGGACGCGCGCCGTCAGCGGGCGCGCCGGGGCTGACCGATGCCGGAGGCCGGAGCCCACCGACTCCGATCGGTGACCGTTGTGGTGCCGCTCTTCGATGGCTCCGCACACATCGAAGAGACCCTCACGTCGATCGGCAACCAGACTGTTGGTCCGATAGAGGTCATTGTCGTCGACGACGGTTCCACCGACGACGGTGCAGTCCGCGCTCGCAGGCACCCGATCGGCGCGACCGTGCTGCAGCAGACGAACCTGGGTGTCGCCGTCGCGCGCAACCGCGGTCTCGCCGCAGCGCAGACGAAATGGGTCGCTTTCCTAGACCAGGACGATCTGTGGCACCCGGACCACATCGCAAGGGCGCTGGCATGGCTCGGAGCGCACCCCGAGGAGCGTATGGTCTTCCTGCGCGAGATTCCCTTCACCGTCGTCGAGGACCAGGCCGCTCTCATCGACATGGATGCGCTCGCCGGGGGATGGGCTCACTTGCGCGTACCGAGCGCATCGACGCTGGCCGAACTTGTCGCGCGCGGAGCCGCCACGGGCTCGGATCGAGTGCGACGACACGATGTCCGGGCGATGCTGCAGGGCCCCATTTCGACCACGACCAGCTTCGTCGCCGACGCGGAGATTCTACGCCTCGCCGGCGGATTCGCGCCGCACGCTCTCGCGATGGACGACTACTGGATGCTCGTCAACGTCGCGCGGCTCGCGCCGATTCCGCAGCTGGACCAGCCGACCGTGTTCTACCGCGTCCATACGGCTGCGACGTCCCGTACGACCGAGCTCGGACTTCCGTTCCTGTCGTCCGCCGTGGCACTTCGTCTCGGTGGGGGGCTCATCCCGCCCGAGGAAGGGGCGGCCGGCGAACTCGATGGAGATCTCCACCGTCATCTGCTCACCGAGCTGTTGGCGAGTCAGCGCTACCGCGACCGCCGATTCCGCGGCGCGGTCGACGCGCTGGCGCGACTTCTGTGGCCTCCCGACGGTCGTCGCACCCAACGCCTCCGTGCGAGGCTGCGGACGCGGGTGCCGTGGCTGCGGCGCATCCGGCGCCGGGAATTTGGGGGTGGCTCGTGACAGACGAGCTCAGCCCGGCTCGAGACGTCGACGGGCTGCGTGCCCGTGCTCTCGCGTTCTACCTCCCGCAGTTCTTCCCCATCCCCGAGAATGACAGCTGGTGGGGTCCCGGCTTCACCGAGTGGACCAACGTCGCGCGCGCGCGACGGCTCTTCCCCGGTCATCGTCAGCCGACGCTGCCGGCCGATCTCGGGTTCTATGACCTGCGGGTGGCTGAGACACGACACGCGCAGAGTGAGCTCGCACGACGCTACGGAGTCGAGGGGTTCGTCTACTGGCACTACTGGTTCGGCGGCGGTGACCGCATCCTGGAGCGCCCCTTCCGCGAAGTGCTCGACAGCGGCGAGCCTGATATCGGCTTCGCGTTGGCGTGGGCGAATCAGACGTGGACAGGTACGTGGCACGGTGCTCCTGACAAGGTCCTGAAGCAGCAGACGTATCCCGGACCCGACGACGACGCCGCTCACTTCGCATCACTCCTGCCCGCATTCCGCGACGATCGCTACCTGCGTGTGGATGGCAAGCCGATCTTCTACATCTTCCGACCGGAGGAACTGCCCGAGCCGGCGGCGTTCGTCGAGAGGTGGCAGGCGATGGCCAGTCAGGCCGGGCTCGATGGCCTGTACCTGGTGGCCGAGGTGAGCGACCTGCTCGGAGGTGGTCCGCGCTACACGGCATTCGAAGCGGACGGCTTCGATGCCGGCGTCTACATGCGCCTGCCCGTCGAGGTCACCCGCGGCACGCGGTTGCGGATGCGCGCAGTGCGCAAGTCCCTCGGCGGACCCGAGATCTGGCCGTACTCCGATCGGATCGTCGACACCTACCCCCACATTCCACTGCTGCAGCCGTGCGTGTACCCCAACTGGGACAACACCCCGCGGGCTGGTCGACGGGGACTGGTCGCGCACGGATCGACGCCCGAGAAGTTCGGGCGGTCCGTGGCATCTGCTGTCGACCTACTCAGCGACCGGCCACCGCAGGAGCGCCTGCTCTGGGTCAAGTCGTGGAACGAATGGGCTGAGGGCAACCATCTCGAGCCCGATCTGCGCGACGGGCACGCGTGGGGCGACGCCCTGCGGGCGGGTCTGACGTGACCGCCGCCGAAGCGGTCGAGCCGGCGACGCCGCTCCGCATCGCGATGATCTCGTACTACCTGCCCAGCGAGAGCAAGATCGGCGTCGGCTATCAAGTCCACGCGCTCGCCAACGAACTCGCCGACCGTGGTCACCAGGTCGACGTCTTCAGCCCATGCGGTCCGGTGGAAGGCGCGCGCTACGGACACGTCCATGTGCCGCTGACCGGCTCACTGCGGACCTTCCGCTTCGCGTTCGAGATGCGCCGGCGCGACCTGTCGTCGTACGACGTGCTCCACGCCCACGGCGAGGACTACTGGATGTGGCGTCGCCGCGTTCCGGTCCACGTGCGGACGCTCCACGGGTCATGCTTCGAAGAGGCGCTGCGAATCCGGGGCGCGAAGGAGCGGGCGCGGATGGTCCTGCTCGGTTTCACGGAGGTGCTCGCCAGCATCGTCGCCGACACGACCGTGCTGATCTCGCCCGAGACGCGACGTTGGACGCCATGGGTGAAGACCGTGATCCCGAACGGTGTGGATGCGCGTGTGTTCCACGCATCGGCTACGGCAAAGCGACGCGATCCTACCGTTCTGTTCGTCGGCACGTGGAATGGGCGCAAGCGTGGTGGCGAGCTGGCCCGTCTCTTCGGAGAGCAGGTCGTGCCGCGCGTGAAGGACGCCACTCTGCGAATGGTGACGCAGGATGCGCCGTCCGCTCTGCCCGACGGTGTGGTCGCGCTCGGTCGTCTGACCGACGAGGAGCTCATCGAGGAGTATCAGCGCGCGTGGGTGTTCTGCCTGCCTTCCACGTACGAGGGGTTCGGCATTCCCTACGCGGAGGCGATGATGTCGGGGCTGCCGGTCGTGGCCACCCCGAACGTCGGGGCACGCTACGTCACGCGCCACGGACGCGACGGGATCACCGCAGAGATAGAGGCGATTCCCGATGTGCTGATCTCGCTGCTGACGTCGCAGCCAGCACGTGCGCGGATGTCGGAGCGGGCTCTGCATCGTGCCACGGCGTTCGATCTCGGCGCAGTGGTCGACGCATACGAGTGGATCTACCGTCAGGGATCTTGAGCCCGGTGCCGAACGCGGGCCTGGCCGCGTGCCAACACAGCGCGAGTCGACTCGACGGGAAGCCGCGATGCTCCCCACCAGGCGACTCGGGTCGCGTACGGCCATCGACGCGCGCGGACCGCATCCACGAGGTCGCCTAGGTTGGCGGTTGCGAGCTTGCTGCGAGTGCGGCGGAGATTCTCGCGAAGCAGCGACTCAGTGACGACGTCGTTGCGCGCACGCGCATCGCGTAGCAGTGCAATAACGACCCGCCGGCCGGCCGCGCGCCCGCGGAGCGTTTCTGTGGCGGTGACGTTCGCACCGTGCCGGCGATAGCCGACGAGCGCGCGATCGACTCCGGCGAAGTCGCCGGTCTGCAGCAGTCGCAGGATGAGGTCGTTGTCTTCGGATGGCTCCATCGCGGAATTGCAGCCACCCACCGCGAGATAGACCTCGCGCCGAACCAGAAGTGTCGTGATGCGCGGGATGTCAACGTCGCCCCGCAGCATCGCTTCGGGCGCGATGTCGGCGCCGGACCAATCGCGGCCGAAGCGTCTCCCCGAGGAGTCCATGTGCCATCCGCCCGTGTACGCCGCGTTGGCGCGCGGCCGCCCTGCAAGGGCGTCGAGCTGAGCCTGAAGGCGGTCCGGATGCCAGACATCGTCGTCGTCGAGGAAAGCGACCCATGTACCCGTGCTGCACGCGACCCCCGTGTTGCGCGCGGCCGATACCCCGCCCGGGGGTTGACGAACATAGCGGACGCCCAGCTCGGCCGCGACGGCTGCAAGTCCCGGCGCAGGCGAGCCGTCGTCGACCAGGATGATCTCGCTTGCCTGCGAGGTCTGACCGCGCACCGACGCGACCGCCTCTTTCAGAAACCGGCCCCCTCGGTTGGTGGGGATCACCACGGTGACGGTCGGGCTCCGTGGCATGCTCGCCAGTCTAGACTCGTGCGGGGTGGAGACGGAGGCTGCGGTGAACGACTCGGCACGGGCCTCGTTGGGGCGAGTGGGAGCGTACGTCATGCTCGCCGACCCGAGCTACCTCCGCGAGAGCGTGCTCGCGTACTACCCATTCGTCGAGCGGATCGTCGTGTCGTATGACAGAAGCGCAACGTCGTGGACGGGCACACCGCTCCCCATTGCACAATGCCTCGAGACAATCCGGCTGCTCGACGTCGACAGCAAGTGCGTCGAGTTGCCAGGGGACTTCGCTCCGACCGTGGATCCACTCCAGAACGACACCGTCCAACGCCAGTCGGCCTTGGACGCGGCGTCAGACGGTGTGGACTGGGTCGTGCAGCTTGATACCGACGAAGTGATGGCGCGCCCGGAGGCGTTCTTTTCCTCGCTCGCACGCGCTGAGGAAGCCAGCGCCGGCGGTCTCGACTACCCCGCGCGCTGGCTGTATTCGCGCGTCGGCGAAGGCCGGTATCTCGAGCAGACCACCCGCTTCTGGCGGCCGGCCATGTCGTACCCCGGGCCACTGGCCGTTCGTGCGGGCACGCGCCTGCGTCTGGCTAGGCAGGCGGATGTTGCTCTCCACCGCGTCGACGTAGGCAGGCGGAACACGGATCCCTGGCATCCGCGCGATGCACCCGTCGATGAGGTCGTGAAGCTTTCGGACGCGGTCCTGCACTTCTCGTGGGTCCGCGACCCTGCGGTGATCCGCCGCAAGTTCGCGTGGTCGGGGCACGCCGACGAGCTCGCATCGCCGACCGTCTACCGCCGCTGGGTGCACCGCACCGCTCACCCTTGGTCGACGGTCCTGAGTACTCCGCTCCGGCGGCGGGATGCGGGCTGGTATCGCTTGTCGACTATCGCCGAGCCGCCTGGGGGTCCCCCGCCGACGGTCAAGCTCGATGGGTCCGTCGGTGCGCGTTGATGGAAGACGAGGAGCATCGCGAGTGAGCGCCGCCCGCCCACCCCTGAGCGTGTGTATCGTCACGTTCGAGCGACCCGGCTTCATTCGGCGTTGCCTCGAATCGCTGGCCCGCGCCGTCTCGGACGACGTCGAAGTCGTCGTGGTCGACGCGTCGGCCGAGAGCGCGTCGGCGATGGTCGCCGAGGTGCGGCCGTCGGCCGTGTACGTACACGATCGCTCCGTCGGCGGGTGGATGACGCGCGCCCGCAACATGGCACTGCGCCACGTGCACGGCGATGTCATCAGCTTCCTTGATGACGACGTCGTCGTCTCGCCGGGGTGGCAGGCGGCGCTTCTCGACACGTTCGCCGACCCGACCGTGGCCGCAGTGGCCGGCCGCACCCGCAACGGACAGCCGGACGAGGAGAGGTACGAGCACCCCGTCGGGCGCCTGCTGCCGGACGGCAGCCTGACCGAGGGGTTCGCGTCGCTGACGGCGGGCGTCATCAACGTCGATCACGGCATCGGTGCAAACATGTCGTTCCGGCGAGCCGTTCTGGCGCGCCTCGGAGGCTTCCGCGACGATTATCCCGGGACGGCGATGCGTGAGGACACCGACATCTACCTCCGGGTGCGTCGACTCGGTGAACGTGCAGTGTTTTCTCCCGACGCGGTCGTCGACCACTTGCCGGCACCGCATGTGAAGGGTCGACGGTTCGATACGCGCTACAAGCTCTACGCACGGCGCAACCACATGGTGCTGCTTGCGCGAGACAGCGGAATTCGCTCGCGTACCCTGCGGCGTTGGGTCCGACGAGAGTACGCGGCGGTGGGCGATGCCCCCGGGGTGCTGCGCAAGATGCGCCGATGGGGCGTGACCACCGTCGGGATCGCGTGGGGTGCGGGCGCGATGCTACGCCAGGCTCGATGGTCTCCGATGGATCCCAGCCGTGACGACGCGACGGGGAGGGCCCTGCGTGAGGCGCTCGGTTGACAGCTCGCCAGGCGCCGACTTCGGGTCAGGATAGGTCGCCCAGCTCGACGAGTCGATTGAAGGCCGGGCTCTGCGCCCGGAGTTCGGCAAACGTCCCCTGGGCATCGATGCGGCCTTCCTGGAGGAAGACGAGATGGTCCGCGTTGCGGACGGTGGACAGTCGGTGCGCAACGATGACGATCGTCATCGTGCCGCCCAGCTGGCGGAGTGTGTCGGTGATCTCGTACTCCGTGACATTGTCCAGCGACGACGTCGCCTCATCGAGGACCAGCACCCGTGGACGCCGGTAGAGAGCTCGAGCGAGTCCAAGCCTCTGGCGTTGTCCCCCCGAGAGGCGAACACCGCGTTCGCCGACCACCGTCTCGAGTCCGTCTTGAAGCTCCGCGACCAGGCCATCAAGTCGCGCCATGGCGATGACCTCCGAAACCCGTGCATCGTCGACGTCCTGCGGAGAGACACCGAACGCGACATTGGCGCGGAGTGTGTCGTTGATCAGAAAGACGTCCTGAGGGACGACGCCCAGGTCGGCATACCACCGTGCGCGATCGTCGAGGATGCTCCGCCCGCCTACCTCTATCCGGCCCCTCGTCGGTTCCAAGAGACCGAGTAGCAGGTCGAGGAGCGTGCTCTTGCCAGCACCACTCGATCCGACGAATGCGATCGTGCGATCGCGAGAGATCGTGAGGGTAACGTCGCCGAGCACGTCCTCGTCGGCGTCGGGGTAGCGGAACCCCACGCCCGTGAACCTGATTTCGCCCACGTAGGGCTCGCCGACCTGCGGTGACTCGACGTAGCGCTCCTGGCTGTCGAGTTCGTCACGTGCACGCAGCACGATGCGAAGGCCGACCTGACCTGAGCGGATCGTGGCCAGGTTTGCGGCTACGCGGTTCAGCGTCGGCAGCGCACGTACCGAAGCAGCGCCGAACACGCCGAGGACTGTGAGCGCTTCGGCCGGTGTGCCCGTGTTGAAGAGAGCGATCGAGATTCCGGCGATCGCCACAACGAATCCGATCTCGAGCGCGTAGCGCGGAGCTTCCGCGACTAGAGCCAACTGCCTGCCTGCCATCGCGCCGCGCAGCTTGGCGTCACGGTACCCGCCAATAAACGAGTGCGCGCTCGAGGAGAGCCGGGTCTCTCTAAAGCCGTCGAGGCCGGGCATGAGGAAGCTCCAGGCTTCCAGCCCCGATTCCGCGATCTCTTCGCCAAGTCGGGCCTGTCGACGTCGGAGCGCGAATTGGATCCCGAACAGCAGGCTCCCGAACACGACGACGACGAGCAGGGTGATCCATGGCGCGGTGATCGCGAGCACGGCGACGATCGCGATCAGCAGCATCGCGTCGGTGAGCAGCGTGATGGTCGCCTGCAAGACGGATGCAGCGTGCCCGGTTGAGTCATTGATGTTGCGGTACACCTCGGCAAGGCGCCGTGCTCGATGCGCGGCGTATGGTGCCAACATGTAGCGCCGCATCAGGTCGGTCGCCGCGAGGGCGGAGATCCGGCTGGTGCGTCCCAGCAGCCACCAGCGGAACACGATGGAGGCGACGCTCTTCAGGATGAACAGCCCCGCGATGCTCGCGGCGACGAGGGGAATGAGCTCGGAGGGCTCGGTGATCCCCGTCAGCTCGGAGATCACACCGAGCGCTCCCGAGTCGGTCGCGGTGCCGCTGATCAGCTGTGTGAGAGGTACCATCGCGGCGACACCGAGCGTGTCGAGGGCCGTGAGCACGAGCGACACCGCGACCACGCCGGCGATCCAGCGCACAGGATGCGCGCCGGCCATCGACAACAGCTGCCGCAGCTGCCGGCCGAGCGACTGCTTGGATGCTTCGGGCATGCGTCCCCTTCGCGCTCCCGGTCGGTGAGAACGCCACGAAAACGCTAACACCGTGCAATGGTGCGAACTGATGCGCCGCCGTCCACGCGTCGGCCCGAGTCACATCCGCTCGAGCGCTGTGCTCATCGCCGCCACGCGATTCGCCCAGTCGGCGGTCGCGACAGGCTGTGGGTCGGCCCTCTCGGGCGATGTCGATCGGAGCTGGTCTGCAAAGCCGTCCGGGGCGGAGATCATGATCGCCAGTGAGTCTGCGTCGCGAAACCCTGCGACGCCCGTCGACACGATCGGCCTGCCGACGGCCAGGTACTCGTAGAGCTTGATCGGATCGAGGCTGTCGGTGAACGCGTTCACCAGATGCGGCACGATCAGCACGTCGGCGTGCTGCAAGTATCCGATGAGCACGTCGCGGGGCTGGGCGCCCGGCATCGAGACTCCCGCCGTACGCAGGCGTTCGGTGGCTTCACGACCCAGCGCGTTCGGACCGACGAGCACGATCGACACCTCACCGGCGAGCGCCTCGGCCGTCGACACGACCAGATCGACGTCGAGTCGATCCTCGTGAAGTGTGCCGGCGTACACTGCGGTGCGGCCGGCGGGCAGCAGTGCGGGCCGCGGACGCGGTCGCTGGTAGTCCTCGACGTCGACCGCGTTGCGGATGACGACGATCGGACTCCGCCACGACGGCCGCTGAGGTGCCTTGCGGCGTTCGAGCTCGGGTGAGCAGGCGACGACTTCTGCGGCTTCGGCAAGCAGCAGTGCTTCGCCCTCCACGATGCGCTCGCGCTCGGCTGTCGGCCGGTCGGCGACGGCCCAGTCGTCGGTGATGTCGTACAAGGTCGGCCACCCGGTCGCCACCATCACCCCGGCCAAGCGCGGGTCGTTCACCCACAGCGTGGGGTCACGGAAACCGAGCTCGCCGGCGGCGTCCTGAATGCCCCGGATGAACCGATCGTCGAAGCCGGCGTCGATCCGTCGCGGGAACCACTTCGTGGGGCGCCAGCTCCACAGCCGGCCGGTGTCGCCCACCGGTCGCGATCGATGCCCCCGCTCCGGTCGTCGCCGCGACCGCGCGTCGTGCAGTGGATCCGCCGGAGGTTCGACGAACAGGACGCGCAGATCGGGATCGAGACGCAGCAGGCCGTCGACGAGGTACTGATTGCGACGCCAGACGTCGTCCCACCGCTCGAGCGACACGACGACGAGGTCGCTCACTCCGCGCTCCCCGCATCGCGCGCCCGTCGGTGCGCGATGGCAGCGCGATAGGCGGCATCCGTCTCGGTCACCTGGCGGTCGATCGTGAAGCGGTCGAGCTGTCGCGCGCGTTCGCTGTCGCCGAGGGCGGCGCGGCCGACGTCGTCGTCGGCGAGGGCACGCAGACGCTCCGCCGCCGCTGCCGGGTCGTCGACGGGCGTGAGGGCTCTGTCGTCCAGTCCCTCGAGCATTTCGCGGTGTCCACCGGCGTCGGCGGCCACGATCGCCAGTCCTGCCGCCATCGCCTCCAGCACCGACAGGCCGAAATGCTCGAACGGCGAAGAGGCGAGCAGGATGCCGGCTCCACGCATCCGCTCGGCGACGTCGGTGCGGAAGCCGAGGAAGCGAACCGCACCCGCGACACCGAGCTGCCGGGCTTCGACCTCGAGCGAGGCGCGCTGGGGCCCGTTGCCCGCGACATCGAGACGCCAGCCGTCGGCCGCGAGACCCGACTGCGCGAAGGCGCGCAGGCCCACCTCGGTGTGCTTCTCGGGCTGCAGGCGCTGCGCCATGAGCACGATCCGCTCGCGGGACGCCGGGTCTGCAGGCGGCTGCTCGGCCATCCCCGCGTAGACGACCGTCGACGACACCCCGGCGGCTTGTGCGACCGTGCGGCTGACCGCGATCTCGCCGTCGAGCCGCCGCTCGATCGCGCGCGAGGCGAAGGCGGGCAGTCGGGCGCCGCGCGGGGCAGCGAAGTGGCGGGTGGCGACGAGCGCAGGCGCGTGCCGTGAGAGCGCGATCGCCGCGATCGCAACGGTGTCGGCGGCGGTCATGTGCGTGTTGACGACGTCGAGACCGTCCGCGATGAGCCCGATCGAGCGGATGACCTCGGCCGCGGCGCGCGCCGGACGGTACCGCACTCCTGCCTCGTCGAGCGGCGCGGTCATGTGGTCGGGGTCTCCACCGATCACGCGCACGCTGTGGCCCGCGACGGCCTGCGCGATCGCGAGGCGCCGCACGAACTGCTCCACGCCGGCGAACTGCTGAGTGTGGACGACGTGCAGGATCCGCAGCCGGTCGGTCACAGCCCCTCCTCGATGGTGCGCTCCTGCGCGATCCGCTCCATCAGCCCGATGTAGCCGGCGGCGGTGCGCTCCCATGACAGGTTCGCCACGCTGTTGCGGGCCCCCGACGCCCACGAGCCCGGCTCTGCCTCGGCGATCTGCTCCATCCGATCGGCGAAGACCCGCGGATCACGGGGTGCCAGATAGCCCGAGACCCCGTCTGTCACGATATCCGGTGCGATGCCGACAGGGGTGGCGATGACCGGGATGCCGCAGGCGAGCGCCTCCGCCACCACCAACCCGCTTGACTCGTAAGCGCTGGGGAAGACGAACATGTCGGCGGCCCGCAGGTACGGCACCACATCGGTCTGCGGGCCGAGGAACAGGACCCGGGCTTCCACCCCGGCGCCGCTCGCATGCCGTCGCGCCTGTTCGATCTGACGTCGGGACCCGCCGATCACCAGCAGCAGGACGGTGGGCGCGTCGACCATCGCGTCGACGAGCACGCGGATGCCTTTTCGTTCGAGGTCATGCCCGATGAAGAGAGCGACGCGGTCATCGGGGGCGAGGTGCAGCGCGGCGCGCGCATCAGCGCGTTCTGCGTCGTTCGGCGGGTGGAAACGCTCCAGGTCCACGCCGTGCGGAATGACCTCGATCGGCGCGCGGACGGGCCCGTACACGCGCTGAAGCACCGCCCGCTCGGCGGAGGTGGGCACGACGATGGCCCGGTGCGTCGCACCGCGCAGCCGTCGTCGTTCGCGGACGTGGATGAACCAGCGGTGCGGGTTGCCCCAGCGACGCCACCGAGAATCTCCGTGTGCCCGCATGGCTTCCGAGACCAGGCCGTGATCGATGAACACATCGCCGACGACGGCGGTGTTGTGGCACAGCGACACCGCGTCGGGGCGGGCCGCGAGGAATTCGCGCGCCAGGGTCGTGCCTCGTGTGCTGAACCGCACGCTGCGCCACACCTGCGCAGCACGCCGCCCGACGCGAGTGCGCGCGTCGAAGTGCATCCCAGGCACCGATGCGTACGTGAACGACTCCACCTGGTGGCCTGCCTCGCGGAACGCGCGGGCGAGCTCCCACGCGACTCCGGGTGCTCCGCGCCCGGGCACGATCGTGGGTGCGATCTGCACGATGCGCATCAGCGCGACCCGACGGATGCTGCGACGCGCAGCGGGCCGCGCAGGTAGAGGCGCGCCCGACGGCGGGCCGTGTCGCCGCGCGCGCCCGGAAGCACCACGCTGCGGGCGAGCGACCCCACGATGACCGCGGCGCGCGCCGCCTGCCACCCCGCGCGGCCGAAGTGCTTGCGGTAGTACCGCTCCTGCGACGCGTGAAACCGCACATCGCGCAGCGAGGCGTCGGTACTCGTGCCTGCGCCGTGGTGCACAGCGGTCACCGCGGTCACTTCGGCGTGGCGCCACCCGAGGAGCGACGCACGGTAGGCCCAGTCCGTCTCCTCGGCGTACAGGAAGAACCGCTCGTCGAACGGTCCGACCTGAGCCAGCGCCTCGGCGCGCAGCAGCAGCACCGACCCGATCGCGAAGCGCGGCCCGCGACGCAGCCGGGCCGCGCCCAGGGCTTCGAGCCACGCACGGCCGGGTGACGGGAAGATCCACGACACCTGGGCGCGGTGTCCGTCGTCGTCGACCTGCGACGGGCCGACCGAGGCGAGGTCGCCCAGCGAGTGGAGTGCGCGGCCCAGCGCGGCGACGTCGTCGGCCGAGATGCGCGCGTCGGGGTTGAGCAGCAGCAGGTCTGCCTCGGGAACGAGGCGGTCGCGCAGCATCCGATTCACTCCCGCGGCGAATCCGCCGTTGCGACCCGGGTCGAGGTAGCGCACCCCGAGCTCGTCGCACAGCGCCGCGATCTCGGGCAGCGACGAGTTGTCGACGACCGTCACGGGCAGGTGGGCGATCGGCTCGAGCGCAGCGCGCAGCAGGTCGACCGAGCCGTACGCGACCACGGCGATCTCGATCGGATGCTCGGCCCCCGCCGGCTGCGCTCCCACGGGCCGGCGGCGGGCCGCGCGGTACAGGTCGAGGTAGTCGCGTCCGACGGCATCCCAGCTGCATTCGCGCGCCCGCGCGAATCCCGACGCGCGCAGCCTCTCGCGCGAAGGACCGGCGGCGTCGAGCAGCGCATCGGCGAGCGCGTCGGCATCGCGCGCGGGAACGACGATGCCCGCATCGCCGACGACGTCGGGCAGCGCGCCGGCATCGCTCGAGACCACCGGCACGCCCACCGACATCGCCTCGACGGCGACCCGTCCGAACTGCTCGGTCCAACGCGGGGTCGCCGTCGACGGCACCGCGAGCACGTCGAGCGAGGCGAGGAAGCCGGGCACGTCCTCCGGTCGCAGCGCGCCGACCAGCTCGACGCGGTCGGCGATGCCGAGCTCGCGCATCCGCTCGGGGAGCGCATCGGCGAGCGGACCCGAACCGGCGATGCGCCCGCGCAGGGTCGGTCTCGCAGCGACCGCCCGCAGCAGCACATCGACGCCTTTCTCTGCGACGAGACGACCGAGCAGCCCGACGACGACTCCACTGTCGTCGGGCGTTCGGTCCTGTCGCGGCGGGAAGCCCGCCGGGTCGATCCCGAGGGGGATGGTGGTCGCGCGTCCGGGGAAGTCCTTCGCCTCGACGATGCGCGCGGCATCCCGATTGCACGCCGACACCCCCGACGCGTGCCGCAGCGCCGCGCGTTCGAGCCACCGGAACGGGATCGGGTAGCGCTTGGGCAGATTCTGCGCCGTGTACAGCACATAGGGGGTGCGCCGACCGCGCAGCGCGCGCAACAGCAGCACCTCGGCGGCCGCGAGCGAGAACGGCTCTTCGTGGATGTCGATGACGTCCCACGATCCGCCGAGCGCCCGCCACAGTGGCCGCGGGTCGTAGACGAACAGAGCCGGATGCCGCCCCCAGGTGCGCGCCGTCGTCACGCGCTCGCCCGGCTCGGGATGCGGCTCGACCTCGGTGCCCCCGGCGTGCCAGCGCTGGGCGGTGACCACCTCGACCTCGACGCCGAGACCCGCCAGCGCGCGCTCGCGACCCCGCCAGGCGTCGACGGCGGCGCTGTGCGACACCCGCAGAACCCGCACAGACCCTCCCGAGTAGGCTTTCGCAGTAACCCTAACGGGGTGACCGCATCGGAG
>JAUIBG010000175.1 GCA_030428165.1 Actinomycetes bacterium | reverse complement strand
GTACCACGACAAGTACCCGCTGGTCTCGGCGCTGTCGCGCCCCGTGATCGTCAAGCACATCGTCAAGGCGGCCCGCGAGTTCGGCGCCGACACCATGGCGCACGGCTGCACCGGCAAGGGCAACGACCAGGTGCGCTTCGAGGTGGGCATCGCCTCGATCGCGCCCGACATGAAGTGCATCGCGCCCGTGCGCGACCTCGCGCTGACCCGCGACAAGGCGATCGACTACGCCGAGAAGAACGGCCTGCCGATCGCCACCACCAAGTCCAACCCCTTCTCGATCGACCAGAACGTGTGGGGCCGCGCGGTGGAGACTGGCTTCCTCGAGGACATCTGGAACGCGCCCACCAAGGACATCTACGACTACACCGACGACCCGGCCTTCCCGCCGGTGCCCGACGAGGTGCTCATCACCTTCAAGGAGGGCGTGCCCGTCGCGATCGACGGCCAGGACGTCACCCCGCTGCAGGCGATCGAGGAGATGAACCGCCGCGCCGGTGCGCACGGCATCGGCCGCATCGACATCGTCGAGGACCGCCTGGTGGGCATCAAGAGCCGCGAGATCTACGAGGCGCCCGGCGCCGTCGCGCTGATCGAGGCGCACAAGGAGCTCGAGAACGTCACGATCGAGCGCGAGCAGGCCCGCTACAAGCGCGTCATCCAGCAGGAGTGGACCAACCTGGTCTACGACGGCATGTGGTCCTCGCCGCTCAAGGGCTCGCTCGACGCGTTCATCGACGACACCCAGAAGTTCGTCTCCGGCGAGATCCGCATGGTGATGCACGGCGGCAAGGCGACCGTCACCGGCCGCAAGGCGGACCAGGGCCTGTACGACTTCAACCTTGCGACCTACGACGAGGGCGATACGTTTGACCAGAGCGCTGCGCGAGGCTTCATCGAGATCTACGGTCTCGCCGTGAAGCAGGCGGCGGCGCGGGCGGCGCGGGCCTAGGGCCCGTCCCGCTCGGACGGCACAGCAGCAGGTCAGCAGCAGGGGAGACCAGGAACGTGGACAACGAGGCAGGCGACGGCGCCCGCGGCACCAACACCGGCGCGCTGTGGGGCGGGCGCTTCGCGTCCGGCCCCGCCGACGCGCTCGCAGTGCTCAGCAAGTCGACGCACTTCGACTGGCGCTACGCGGACGACGACCTGCGGGCGTCGATCGCGCACGCCAACGCGCTGCACCGCGCCGAGCTGCTGAGCGATGACGAGCTCGCGACGATGGTCGAGGGTCTCGAGGGACTGCGCCGCGCGGTCGCCTCAGGCGAGGCAGTGCCGGCCGAGACCGACGAGGACGTCCACGGCGCGCTCGAGCGCCTGCTGATCGAGCGCATCGGCGACGAGGTGGGCGGCAAGCTCCGTGCGGGCCGCTCGCGCAACGACCAGATCGCCACGCTGCCCCGCATGTACCTGCGTCGTCACGCCAGGTACATCGCCGAGGGAGTGCTCGCGGTCGTGACGGCCCTGCTGGAGCAGGCCGACAAGCACCTCGAGGACCCGATGCCGGGGCGCACGCACTTCCAGCACGCGCAGCCGGTGACGATCGCGCAGACGATGCTGGCGCACGCCTGGCCGCTGATGCGCGACGTCGAGCGCCTCATCGACTGGGACAAGCGCGCCGCGCTCAGCCCGTACGGCGCCGGGGCGCTGGCTGGCTCGACGCTGGGCCTCGACCCCCAGGGCGTCGCTGACGAGCTGGGCTTCGCCGGACCGACCGAGAACTCGATCGACGCCACGGCGTCGCGCGACGTGATCGCGGAGTTCGCGTGGGTCGCGGCGATGCTGGGCGTGGACCTGTCGCGCATCTCCGAGGAGATCATCGCCTGGGCCACGGTCGAGTTCGGCTACGTGGCCCTCGACGACTCGTTCTCGACCGGGTCGTCGATCATGCCGCAGAAGAAGAACCCCGACATCGCCGAGCTCGCGCGGGGCAAGGCCGGTCGCCTCATCGGCGACCTCGCCGGCCTGATGGCGACGCTCAAGGGCCTGCCGCTGGCGTACAACCGCGACATCCAGGAGGTGCACGAGCCCGTCTTCGACGCGGTCGACACCCTGGAGACCGTGCTGCCGGCGTTCGCCGGGATGGTGCGCACGCTGGTGTTCCAGACCGACCGCATGGCGGAGCTCGCCCCCGCGGGCTTCTCGCTCGCGACTGACATCGCCGAGTGGCTCGTGAGGAAGGGCATGCCCTTCCGCGAGGCCCACGAGGTGGCCGGTGCGTGCGTGCGGCTGTGCGAGAGGCGCGACAAGCAGCTCGACGAGCTCACGGGCGAGGAGCTCGGCGGCATCCACCCGATGCTGACCGAGGACGTCCGCGAGGTGCTCACCGTCCACGGCTCGCTCGCCGCGCGCGACAACGCCGGCGGCACCGCGCCCGCTCGCGTGATCGAGCAGGGCAAGGCGGCCAGGGCCCGCCACCGCGACCTCACCGCCTGGGCCGAGAAGCGCGCCTAGGCCCGGCCGTACCGACTCCTCGGTGCGGTCATGCTCGGCCTGCTCGCCCTCCTGCTGCTCGCGGCGGCGCTCCTGGAACTCTCCGCGGGAGGACCCCCGGCGGACGCGGATGTCCCCGCGTGGGTCGACGACCGCTTCGCCCAGGTGGCGTGGCTGTACGAGATCCTCGTGATCGCCTCGGTGGTCGGCGCCGTGGCGCTGTTCTCGCTGTGGCAGGTGCTGCCCACCCGGCGTCCCGCCGTGGCATTCTCCGTCGTGATCGGAGCCGTCGCCGTGCCGGTGGGCGTGGTCACCTCCGCGCTGCACGGGCGACTGGTCTATCCCATCGGCCCGCTCGACGTGGCCGATGACGCGCTCGCCGCCGAGTTCGCCCTCGCGGCGTACTACGCGGCCATCCACGTCATCGACCTGATCGCAGCGGTCGCTGCCATCGTGCTCGCCGTGGGGCTTTGGCGGGTGCCGGGCCTGCGGGCCTTCGCCCTGGCCTCGGGTCTGGTGGGCCTGGTGCTCATTGCCCACTCGTACCTTTACCTGTTCCCCTCGTGGGTGGCGTTCGCCATGGCGCTCGCCGTGATCGCGCTCGTCGCCTGGCTCGCGGTCCTCGTCGGCCGAGGCGCGTTCGAGGAGGCGCCTGCCGACGCCTGATTGTGTACAGAACTGCGCCGCGAGTGGTACATTCCCGTCAACAACGACGTTTCTGTATACAAACTTGCGGAGGTGCCATGCGCTCGAGCGACCGTGTCTACGTCGCCCTCCGCGACGAGATCCTCGACGGCACCCTCGCCCCCGGCGTTCCTCTAGGAGAGATCGAGCAGTCGGAGCGACTCGGCGTCTCCCGCACCCCGCTCCGCGAGGCGCTCGCGCGGCTCCAGGCCGACGGGCTCGTGGTCGCGCGCGGCGGCAAGGGCCTGATCGTGGCGGGCATCACCGCCGACGACGTCCGCGAGATCTTCGAGCTGCGAGAGGCACTCGAGGTGAAGTCCGCGCGGCTCGCGGCCCTCCGCCGCGACCCCGCCGTCTTCGCGGCGCTGCGCACGGACATCGTCGCCGCAGGGGAGCGCCTCGACTCCGAGGGCTCGCGCGGCGACTTCTACCGGGAGATCGCGCGTATGGACGCGGCGATCGACGAGGCCGCGGGGAGCCCGCGCCTCGCCGCGGCGCTCGACGCGGTCCGCGCCCACGCCGCGCGCATCCGCCGCCTCTCCAGCGCCGACGACGCGCGCCTGGCCAGCGCCACCCAGGAGCACCTGATGATCGTCGACGCGATCCTCGAGGGATCCGAGACCATGGCCGCCTATGCCACGGAGCTGCACCTCCACCGCAGCCTCGCCCATGCCCTCTCCACGATCGATGCGGCGGGGGCGACGATGCCCGTGCCCGCATCGGTCCCGAATCCGTCAGGACACCGATGAAGACCCACGCAGTACGCGCCCACACCTCGGCCGAGGCGCTGCCCCGTCCCGAGCAGCTCGCCTGGAAGATCGCCCAGGTTGCCGCCGATCCGGTCGCGATCGACGACGATGTGGCGGACATGGTGGTCAACCGCGTGATCGACAATGCGGCCGTCGCCGCGGCGTCCTATGCGCGCACCGCGCCGTCCTCGGCCCGCGCCCAGGCGCTCGCCCACGGGCCGTCGTCCGGGGGAGCGGGCGCGACGGTGTTCGGCGAGCCGCGGGCCACCAGGGTGAGCGCCGAGTGGGCAGCCTGGGCCAACGGCGTGGCCGTGCGCGAGCTCGACTACCACGACACGTTCCTCGCGGCGGAGTACTCGCACCCCGGCGACAACATCCCGCCGATCCTCGCGGTCGCCCAGCACGCCGCCGCACGCGGCCTCACGGGCGCCGACCTCCTGCGCGGCATCGTCGCCGGCTACGAGATCCAGGTGGACCTCGTGAAGGGCATCAGCCTGCACGCCCACAAGATCGACCACGTCGCGCACCTCGGTCCCAGCGCCGCGGCCGGCATCGGCGCGATGCTCTCGCTTCCGACCGAGATGATCTTCCAGGCCATCGGCCAGGCGCTCCACACCACCACCGCGACCCGCCAGTCCAGGAAGGGCGAGATCTCCTCCTGGAAGGCGCACGCGCCCGCGCTCGCCGGCAAGGTCGCCGTCGAGTCCGTCGACAGGGCCATGAGGGGCGAGACCTCTCCCACCCC
>JAUIBG010000174.1 GCA_030428165.1 Actinomycetes bacterium | reverse complement strand
GCCCGCGTTCTCCGGCAGGAACTCGTCGGTCAGCGCGATGGTGACCGAGGCATCGGCGCCGTAGGTGCGCGCCTCCATGCAGGCCTTCACGTCGATCAGCCGCGCCCAGATGCCGTCGTAGACGTGCTTGACCACTCCGCGGTGGGGGCCGATGAGGCGCAGCAGCGGGTGGTCCGGCGTGAACAGGTCGGTCTCGATCTTGCCCGTGAGGTCGATCGTGGTGAGAACCGACCACAGCCGGCGCTCGGCAGCCGGCGTGAGCGCGCCGTGGAATCCGACGTGCACGATGTCGCCGGGGACCCCGCCCTCCCACTTCGTGGTGCGGCGGAACGTGGCGGCGGCGACGACGTCGGACGCGTCGCGCACAATCACCACCCGCCTGGGTTCCTTCTCTCCTCGCGCGTGCACTGCCTCGATCGTGTACCACTGCAGCAGTTCCGGATCCATGCGCGCGGATCCGGGCCTGTCCATCGCCTCCGCGACAGCGGCGATGGCGAGGCCGTGCTCGTCCGGTTCGAGCGTCTCGATCTCGACGTCGAGGTCCTCGGAGCCCGCGACCTCGAGCAGCTCGACGCCGCGCCCGAGGCTCAGCTCGGCGGTCTCACCGGTCATCCCGTAGCCGTAGCGGCCGTAGATGGCCTGCTCGGCTGCCCACAAGGTGGACATGATCGCACCGGAGTCCTTCGCGTCCTGGAAGTGGTCGTCGATCAGGCGCCGCAGGATCCCTCGGCGGCGGTGGCCCGCGTGTACGGAGACGATGGTGAGTCCCAGTGTCGGGACGCGCGCTCCGCCCGGCACGACGGTCGGCTGATCGAAGGCCCCGTAGGTGCCGCGGTAGCGGCCCGTCGCGATCTCCTCAGCGACCCTGGTGCGTCCCCATGGCAGCCACTCGTTGACGGTCTGCTCGTCGCCGGCGGCGGTGCCCTCGGCGAAGCCCATCGCGAGGAGGTCGTTCACCTCGCGCTTCCGGCTATCGGCCGGCGTGATGAGGCGATACGTGTCGTCGAATCCCATGCGGCCAGTGAATCACCCCGGGGGAGGCCGGCGCGAGGGGGAGTGCGGCATGATGGGGCCATGCGCGTTCACATTGCGGCGGACCACGCTGGCTTCGAGCTCAAGCAGCACCTGATCGACACCCTCGGCGCTGAGGGGTACGAGATGGTCGACCACGGGGCGTTCGAGTACGACGCCCTCGATGACTACCCGTCCTTCTGCATCTCCGCGGCCGAGGCCGTGAAGGAGGAGCCCGGCTCGCTCGGCATCGTCATCGGAGGCTCCGGCAACGGCGAGCAGCTCGCCGCCAACCGCGTGCCCGGCATCCGCGCGGCGCTGGCGTGGAGCCCCGAGACGGCGTCGCTGGCGCGCCAGCACAATGACGCCCAGATCGTGTCGCTGGGCGCCAGGATGCACTCGCTCGACGAGGCCACTGCGATCGCGCTGAGCTTCCTCACCAGCGACTTCTCTGGCGACGCGCGCCACCAGCGCCGCATCGACCAGATGCTGGACTACGAGGCGGGCCGCTCCTAGCGGTCGGGTCACCCCCGCCATGGCGCCGTCATGAACCTCTACCTGCGCCTGCTCGGGATGGTGCTGGCCACGCGCAGACGCGGCCGGCTCCACCTCTGGGACACCGCGAGGATCTCCTTCAGGGTGCTGCCCACCGACCTGGACGTGCTGGGCCACATGACCAACAGCCGCTACCTGGCGCTGATGGACATCGGCAGGCTCGACATGATGCGCCGATCGGGCGCCTGGGCCGAGGTGAAGCGACGCCGCTGGTACGCCGTGGTCGCCGGTCAGACGATCGCGTATCGGAAGTCGCTCAATCCGTGGCAACGCGTCGACCTCTACACGCGCAACATCGGCTCGGATCACCGCTGGAACTACCTCGAGCAGATCTTCTGCGTCGGCACCACCGTGCACGCGCACGCGATCGTGCGCACTCGTTTCCTGCGTCGCGAGGGCGGCTCGATCGACATTGACGAGCCGCCGGCGCACGTCGCCCTGCCCGAGCACATCGTCCGCTGGGGCGAGGACTTCGTCCCGCTCAAGGAGTTCGACCCGGCCGTCGACTAGGCGAGATCGGCGCGGGGCCGGCTCCGGCATCGGCTCCGGACGGCGCCTAGGAGTGCGGCTGGAGGCGCGAGTACTCGACCTTGATGCAGCGGTTCTGCACGAAACCCAGGCCGGCGTCGTCGGCGATCGCGCGCGACTCGTCGGACATCACCCCGAGCTGCAGCCACAGGTTCTTCGCGCCGTGCTCCACGGCCGCCTGCGCGACCTCGGGGGTGAGCTCGCCGCGGCGGAAGACGTCGACGATGTCGATGTCGCCCTCGATGTCCTCGAGGCTCGCGACGATCTCGACGCCCTCGATCGTCTGACCGGCCGCGACCGGGTTCACGGGGATCACGGTGTAGGGCGTGTGCTGCAGCAGCCAGGCCACGATGTGGTGGCTGGTGCGGTCCGCCTTGGGGGAGGCTCCCACCACCGCGATGGTCCTGGCGCCGGCGAGCATGGCCCGCAGCTGGTCGCGATCGGGCGCGTCGGAGGGCTGGGGCATGGGGCAGGCGTCGTCGCTCATGGTGTGCACAACGGTAGAGCGTCGCGGGGCATTCCTGGCGGGACCAAGGTGGCCCTCGCGACCGTGCGCGTCGGAATTCCGCGGCCGCCGGAATCGTTTCCCCTAGTGAACGTCACTGAAGGAAAGGAGCTCGATGATGACCACCGAAGCCACTCCCCACCTCGGAATCGACGAGGCGCACCGCGAGGGCCTGATCAAGGGCCTGGAGACGCTGCTCGCCGACACCTACACGACCTACCTGCACACGCAGGGCTTCCACTGGAACGTGACCGGCCACCGGTTCCACTCGCTCCACGAGATGTTCGAGGAGCAGTACACCCAGCTGGCAGCCGCCGTTGACGAGCTCGCCGAGCGCATCCGCGCCCTCGGCGGCCGCGCGCCCGGCTCCCTCGCGGAGATGCTGAAGCTCGCGACGCTCAACGACTCCGTCGAGGCGGCTGACGCCGACCAGATGGTCGATGTGCTGCTCGGCGAGCACGAGGCCTTGATCGGCGCCGCGCGCGAGCTTGCCGACTATGCGGGCGAGGCGAACGACGTCGCCACCGAGGATCTCGCGACCGAGCGCATCCGCGAGCACGAGAAGACGGCCTGGATGCTGCGCGCCACGATCGCTTGATCTGGCCCAAGGCACTCGGTCCCGCGCGCCACTCGCACCGCGCCGCTATCGTTGTCCTCGTCCTTTCGCGCCCCTGAGGCGCCGGGAGGGAGATCGTGCCGGCTGTGCGCAGTGTGGGGCTGTACCGCCGACGCACGAGCAAAGGCCCCGGGCTTCTGCCCGGGGCCTTTGCGTCTGTCTGCGTCGCCGCTGTGCCGTCGCCGGACACGGCCACGGTGCCGCTACTTCTTCGACACCTCGATGCGGCGAGGCTTGGCGGACTCGGCCTTGGGGACCGTGACGGTCAGCAGGCCGTCAGCGAACTCCGCCTCGATGCGCTCGGGGTCCACGCGGTCCGGGAGCCGGACGGCGCGGTGGAAGCGGCCGAACCTGCGCTCGACTCGCTTGTAGCTGTCCTTCTCGGTCTCCTCGTAGAAGTCGCGCTTGCCGGACACGGTGAGCACGTTGTCCTCGATCGAGACCTCGACGTCCTCGGTCTTCACGCCGGGGATCTCGACGTGGAGCGTGAAGCCCTCGTCGGTCTCAGCGACGTCGAGCGCCGGGGCGAAGGAGCCCTCGAGCGGGGCGTCGTCACCGAAGAACTGCTGGACGATGTTCTGGAAGTCGCGCGGCCAGGCCGAAGCGGGAACCGGGCGGGTCATCTGCGTTGCCATGATGTGGTCCTCCTTTGTCGAACCGACTCGTGAGTGTGCGTCCGGGCTGCCGTGCCCGGATACCTTCGATTCTAAGACTTGAGCGGGGTTGACTCAAGTCAAAGTTGAGCGGAAGGCGCTCAATTCTGTTCGCCTCGGGCGTACTGGCCGTCGGTGCACACGCGGCATCAACCGGACATATCTGTCCGGTACTCTGCTCAGCACCGCTTGCGCGTCAACGAGGACGCGCCGAAGGGAGACCCACGGGCATGACCGACGTCGCCATCATCACCGGAGGAGCGGGAGGCATGGGCCTCGCGACCGCGCGCCTGCTCGCCGCCGATCACCACGTGGTCCTCACGGACATCAACGCCGAGCGTCTCGACGCCGCCAAGGCCGAGCTGGAGGGTCACGGGGCATCCGTGACCGTCACCACCTCCGACATCCTCGACAGCTCCTCGCTGGAGGCCACCGTCGCCGCAGCGCAGCAGAAGGGTCGCGTGCGGGCGATGGTCCACACGGCGGGCATCAGCCCGCAGATGGGCGGTCCCGAGCTCATCGCCCGTATCAACACGGTCGGCACGATCAACGTCGCTCAGGCCGTCCTGCCCGTGGCGGAGGAGGGGTTCTCGCTGGTGAATGTCGCGTCGGTCTCCGCCTACATGCTCCCGGGGCTGATGATCCCGACGCGCGCCTTCAGGAAGGGCGCGGCGGATCCCGAGATGCTCGTGAAGAAGATCGTCGGGCGCGCGAATCTGGCGCGGGGCCAGGAGTCCGGGCTCG
>JAUIBG010000173.1 GCA_030428165.1 Actinomycetes bacterium | reverse complement strand
GCCTTGATGTTGGTCGATCCCAGCTCGATGCCCAGCGAGGTGCGGCCCTCGGCGATGGCCTCCGTCGCGGCGGCGGTGTCCTGCGTCATCGGTTCACCCACTCCTTTGTCCGGTGCTCCCGTGCGGAGCTCGGCGACAGTGCCGATGTCCGCAATGTGAACGTTCAACCACACCCTACGCCAGACGGGGCGGAGGCGTCACGACGCAGGTCCCGCATCGGCCCCGCGGCCCGCGCGGACTGCCCGATTGGGGCGGTGAGGCATCGGCGGCTAGAATCGTGTGGTTGCCCGTGCGGGTATGTGTGCCCGCGCGCGAGCCCAACCACCACCCAGGAGTTTTTCTGTGACCACCACGCTCGAGAAGATCGACGACACCACCGTCAAGCTGACGGTCTCGCTCACCGAGGACGAGATCAAGCCCACCATGGACCACGCGTACAAGCACGTGGCCGAGCAGGTGAACATCCCCGGCTTCCGCAAGGGCAAGGTCCCCGCACGCATCCTCGAGCAGCGCGTCGGCAAGGGCGCGATCATCGAGCACGCCGTGAACGACGGCCTGCCCCAGTGGTACGGCGCCGCCGTGGAGGAGACCGGCATCAAGCCTCTCGCGCAGCCCGAGATCGAGGTCACCAAGGTGCCCCTCGAGGACGGCACTGAGCTGGAGTTCACGGCGACCGTCGAGGTGCGCCCGGAGTTCGAGCTCCCCGCGCTCGACACGCTGACCGTCGAGGTCGAGGCCGCCACGGTGTCCGACGAGGACGTCGAGGAGCGCCTGACCAACCTGCGCGAGCGCTTCGGCACCCTGAAGACCGTCGACCGCCCCGCCGCGGACGGCGACTTCGTCACGATCGACCTGGCCGCCGAGGTCGACGGCAGCGCCGTCGACTCCGTCCAGGGCACCTCGTACCAGATCGGTGCGGGCAACATGCTCGAGGGCATCGACGAGGCGCTCACGGGCCTCAGCGCCGATGAGGAGACCACCTTCCGCGCGCCGCTCGCCGCCGGCGACCAGGCCGGTGTCGAGGCCGACGTCAAGGTCAAGGTCACCGCGGTCAAGACCCGCGAGCTGCCCGAGGCCGACGACGAGTTCGCCCAGCTGGCCTCCGAGTTCGACACGATCGCCGAGCTCACCGAGGACCTCAAGGGCCAGGCCGCGAAGATCAAGGCCAACAACCAGGCCGTCGAGGCCCGCGCCAAGCTCCTCGAGGTGCTGGCCGCCGCCGCGTCGTTCGAGCTGCCCGCCAAGGTCATCGAGAACGAGGTGCACCACCACCTCGAGCAGGAGAACCGCCTCGAGGACGACGAGCACCGCGCCGAGGTCACCGAGCAGGCGACCACCGCGCTGCGCGAGCAGATCCTGCTCGACTCGCTCGCCGAGTCGCTCGAGATCGAGGTCGAGCAGAACGAGCTCCTCGAGTACCTGATCAACGCCTCGCGCCAGTACGGCATGGACCCCAGCGAGTTCATCCAGCAGGTCGAGCAGGCCGGTCAGATCCCCGTGATGGTGACCGAGGTCGCCCGCTCCAAGGCCGCCGCCTACGCGCTGCGCCGCGTGGCGGTCAAGGACACCACCGGCACGGTCGTCGACCTGTCCTCCGCGATCGGCTCGATCGAGGACGAGACCCCGGCTGAGGCCGAGTCGGCTTAAGCAGTCTTCGCCGGCATCCGACTTCCCGCCCCCGCAGCCCTCGAGGCTGCGGGGGCGGAGTCGTCTCCGGGGTGCGCCTGTGGGACTGTCACCCGCCCGCGACCGAGGTCCCTTGTGGCCGGAATGCTCCCTGCGTAGCGTCGGAAGGACGGGGCGATGACGCCCGCAGCCGAGGCTCAGGAGGAGCCATGGACGCGCAGCAGGAGCTCGACCGGATCGCGGTCGAGGCGTACGAGTACCTCTACCCACTGGTCTCGATGGAGATCACCAGGCGCGTGATCACGAACGCGCCGCCAGGCACCGGACTCGGGGCCGGGCCGTCGAATGAGCTGCACCACGTGCGCGCGTTCCCGCCCGGTGACTTCCGCGACGTGGTCCGCCCCAACTTCGACACGCTGTACTCGATCGCATGGCTCGATCTGCGCGGCGGCCCCGTCGTGATCTCGCTCGAGCGCGACGTCGACCGCTACTTCATGCTGCCGATGCTGGACATGTGGACCGACGTGTTCGCGTCGATCGGCTCGCGCACGACCGGCGGCGGCGCGGCGCGCTACCTGGTCGTCGGCCCGGGCTGGGACGGCGAGACGCCCGACGGCATGACGGTCATCGCATCGCCGACGCCCGTGACCTGGCTGATCGGCCGCGTGCAGACCAACGGCACGGACGACTACGCGGCTGTGCACGAGATCCAGGACGGGATGTCCGTGAGGCCGCTGGAGGCGGGTTCCGCGCCGGGCGCGCCTGACGGCGACGTCGACCTGAGCACCCCGCCGCCTGCACAGGTGCACGCGATGACCGGAGCGCAGTTCTTCGCGCTGGGGGCGGAGCTGCTCAAGGCGCACCCGCCGCACGCGGTCGACCAGCCGATGCTGGCCCGCATGGCCAGGCTCGGGATCCACTCCGGCGGGAGTCTCGACGCGGGGGTGCTCAGCGCGGAGGCGGCGGCTGCGATCGAGCGTGCACCGGCATCGGCCCTGGAGCAGATGCAGGCGGCGATGCGGCTGGCGCCGGTGGACAACGGATGGTCGTTCTCGCGGCAGGGCATGGGCGTCTACGGCGCCGACTACCTCTTCCGTGCGTCGATCGCGATGGCGGGACTCGGGGCGAACCTCGCGGCCGATGCGGTCTACCCCATGATCAGGACCGATGCGGCCGGCGAGGTGCCGGTGGGCGAGCACGACTACGTGCTGAGGTTCTCGGTCGACGACCTGCCGCCGGCTGGCGCATTCTGGTCGCTGACCATGTACGACGGCGAGGGCTACACCGTGCCCAATGCGATCGACAGGTACGCGCTGGGCGACCGGGATCCGCTGCGGTACGGCGACGACGGCTCGCTCGAGATCATCGTCAGCAGGGAGGACCCTGGCGGCGACTGGACTCCGAACTGGCTCCCCGCGCCGGACGGGCCGCTCGGGCTCACCATGCGGATCTACGACCCGCAGGCACCAGCACTCGACGGCGGGTGGAACCCGCCGCCGCTGCACCGGCTGGGGAGCTAGAAGCCTCCGGACTCGGCCGCGCCGAAGATGCTGCCCAGGGCGACCATCACCCAAATGAAGCCGATCACCCACAACGAGAGGCCGACCCAGCCGATGACGATGCCTGCCGTGCCGAGCGAGGCGTGCTTGGCCATGCCGCGACGTGCGGCCGCACGGCCCATGTGGCCAAGCACGATGCCCGCGACGGACGCGATCAGCGGGAGGAGCCCGAGTCCGACCAGCGACAGCACGAGGGAGGCGATGTTCTTCCACGTCTCCGGGGTGTAGTCCTGGAGCTCGGTGCGCGGGAGCTGGTAGGGCTCCGTGGCGGCCGCGGTCGGGTCGAACTCCGAGTGGAGGTAGTTGTACTCGTTCGACACGGCCGCGTCGTCGCCTGCGGGCGCAGGGGCGTTCGTCATCGCGGGCCCCGGTGGGTCAAGGGGGCGTCCGAAGCGCGAGGTGAGCGGCACATCGGCCGGGTAGTCGGGGTGGGACTGCTCGAGTGCCTCGAACTCGGAGGCCGCGTCGTCGAGGCCCCGCACCTCGTCGGCTGGCACGTCGTCGCCGGGCTCGTAGTCGGGCTCAGGGTAGAAGGTCGCAGGCTCGTCGCCGCCGCTGGGCTGTGATTCGGGTCGCTCGGTCACGGTGTCCCCCTCGTATCCGCCGTCGGATACTTCAACTTAGGCCCGCGCGGGCTGATGGGGCCAGGGCAAACGCCGCAAATGGAGCGCCCCCGGCGCCGGGGAGGCGCGCGGGGGCGAGTGCAGAGTGGTGCGGGGTGGCGCCTAGAAGCCCGAGCCTTCGGTCGAGATGAGCCAGGCGAAGAAGGCGATGTACGCGATCGCGCCGATCACCCACAGCGCGAGGCCGACGTAGCCGACGATGAGGCCGGCGAGGCCCATCCCGGCCTGGCCTGCGGTGCCGTTGCGCGCCGCGCGACGGCCGATGTGGCCCAGGATGATGCCGGCGATCGAGCCGATGAACGGCAGGAAGCCGATGAGGCCGACGATCGACAGGATCATCGAGGTGATGTTCATCCAGGTGTTGGGCATGGGCTGCGCGTACTGCGGCGCGGCGGTGTACTGGCCGTAGCCGGGCTGCGGGTAGGGCTGCACCGCCTGCTGGCCGTAGGCGGGCTGCCCGTAGGGCTGCGCGGGCTGCTGCGCGTACGTGGGCTGAGCGGGCGTGGGCTGAGCGGGCGACTGCTCGGGCGGGGGCGGCTGGTCGGCCTGGTAGTTCGGGTCGGGCTGGAAGGTCTGGTCGGGCTGGTACGCCGGGGGCGGCGGCAGCGGCTGACCGGACGACGGCTGCGAGAACGGGTCGGGGGGCTGCGTCACGTGGGGTCTCCTTGTCTCTCCCTATGCGGGTCCAATCTACGGGCCGCCGCATCCGGCCCGCCAGAGCCTGCGGTCCCGTGTCGCGTGCCCATCCCCGGCATCGGCCGCGCCGTTCACCTGGTAGCGAAAAGCGCCCCTGACGGGCATGGGCGGGTCACCCCCGCGCGTTAGTGTCGGAGCAGACAACAGGAGGAGTGACGT
>JAUIBG010000015.1 GCA_030428165.1 Actinomycetes bacterium | reverse complement strand
GCTGGACCGAGCAGTTCGGACGCGTCGCGGTCGAGGCGATGTCGGTCGGCGTTCCCGTGGTCTCGAGCGATGCGGGCGCGCTGCCGGACGTCGTCGGAGGTGCGGGCATCGTCGCTCCGGCCGGCGACGCCGACGCCCTCGCCGACGCGCTCGTCGACGCCGCAGGTCCTGCGCGCGAGAGGCTGCGGGCGTCGGGCTTCGCGCGGGCGCGCGAGTGCAGCTGGGATGCCGTCGCCCGCGACTACCTCGACCTATACCGCGCCGCCCGCCGTCGGCCGGTGACCGAGCAGCCGACGGCGGTCGACCATCCCATCGAGATCGGGGTCGTCGCCTACAGCTCTCTCGACCTGCTGCGCGCCGCGCTCGAGCCGGTCGCCCACCTGCCGGTCACGGTCGTCGACAACTCGTCGCTGCCCGAGATCGCGGCGCTGTGCGCCGAGCTCGGCGTGCGCTACCTCGACCCGGGTCGCAACGGCGGATTCGCGGCGGGGGTGAACCGGATGCTGCGCGACCGCCTCGCCCCCGAGGCCGACCTGCTGCTGCTCAACCCCGACGCGCGGATCTCGGCCGACGACGTCGCGGCGCTGGGCCGTGCGCTGCATTCGCTCGGCGACCTGGCGTCCGTGGGGCCATCGCAGGTCGACGACGACGGGCACCCCGCCCAGGTGTCGTGGATCTTCCCGTCCCCCGGCCGCGCGTGGCTCGAGGCTCTGGGCGCCGCGCGACTGCGGCGCGGTCCGCGATTCGCAATCGGGTCGGTGTTGCTGCTGCGCGCCGAGGCGCTCGCGCAGGTCGGCCCGTTCGACGAGCGTTTCTTCCTGTACGCCGAAGAGACCGACTGGGCCTACCGGGCGACGCTCCTCGGATGGCGGCACGCGGAGGTGACCGCGGTGACCGCCGTCCACCACGGCGCCGGAACGAGCACCGACGCCTCGCTGCGCGATGTGAGGTTCCACGCGTCGCAGGAGCGCTATTACCGCAAGCACTTCGGGCGCGCCGGATGGCAGTCGGCGCGCGCCGCCGTCATCGTGGGGTCGCTCGCCCGCGGGGCGGTGCTTCCGGGTGCACGCGGTGAAGCGGCCCGGCGCCGAGCGCGCCTCTACCTGCGCGGCCCGCTGCGGGTCGAGGCATCCGTCGGAGCGCGCTGATGCGCATCGTCCAGATCGTGCCGTTCATCGGTCGCGGCACCGGAGTCGCCGGCGTCGCGGCGAACCTCGAGGACGGTTTCCGCGAGCTCGGCTGCGAGGTCGAGGCGTTCACCTTCCACACAGCCTCGCGCGGGCGCGTCCGTCCGTGGCCGGATCGCCCCCTCGCCCGCCGCCTCGCGCGGTCGTGGCGTGTCATCTGGTTCTCGACCGTCGGCACCCATCGCGCGAAGCAGTACCTCGCAGAGCGACCCGATGCGGTGTCGATCTGTCACAACAACGTGCTCGCCGGCGACATCTACGTCAGCCACGGGGTCGTGTGGGCCGCGATGCACGCGCGTGGTCGGGGCGTCTGGCGGATGCTGCGCAACCCGACGCACATCTTCACGTACTGGCGCGACCGCATCCGCTATCGCGGCCGGGTGCACCGCCGGATCGTCGCACTCTCGCAGGGCGAGGCCGCGTCGCTGCGCCGCGCCTACGGCCGCATCCGCCCTCCCCTCGAGGTCATCCCCAACGGTGTCGACCTGGAGCGGTTCCGCCCACCGTCCGCCGACGAACGCGCACACGCGCGAGGCCTCTTCCATCTCGACGACGATGCGCGCGTGATGCTGTTCATCGGGCACGAGTTCGAGCGCAAGGGACTCGCGCACGCGATCGACGCGCTCGCGCACGCGCCGACCGTGCTGCTGCTCGTCGTCGGCGGCGCCGCCGAGCCGATCGCCGAAGCGACCGCGCAGGCCGAGCGTGCCGGCGTCCGTGACCGCGTGCTCTTCATCGGACCCCGCAACGATCTGCCGACGTTCTTCGCCGCGTCCGACGTGTTCGTGCTGCCGAGCTCGTACGAGTCCAACGCCCTGGTCGTGCTCGAGGCTCTCGCGAGCGGCCTGCCGGTGCTCGCGACCCGCGTCGGTTACGCGCCCGAGGTGATCGCCGACGGATCGAACGGCTACCTCGTCGCACAGGACGCGGCAGAGATCGGCGACCGGTTCGAAGAGCTCGCCGCCGCCGACCTCGCGCCGTGGCGCGAGCGGGCGCGTCAGAGCGTGGCAGGGTTGGGGTGGCGGGATATCGCATCCCGCTACGTCGCGCTCGCCGAAGAGATCCAGCGCGAGCGCGACGGCGGCACGACCGCGAAGGGAGTGCGGTGAGCGATCGGCTGCGGATCCTGCACGTCGTCCACACCCAGCAGTTCGCGGGAGTGGAGCAGTTCGTGCGGCGCCTCGCCATCGCGCAGGCTGCGGCCGGCCACAGTGTGCGCGTGATCGGCGGCGACGCCGCGCACATGTCCGCACCCCTGGACGAAGCCGGCGTCCGGCATCGCCCGGCCCGCGGCGCGGCAGAGGTGATCCGCTCGATCGGACTCGTCGCCGACGGCCTCGACGTGGTCAACACGCACATGACGGCCGCCGACACCGTTGCGATCGCCGCGATCGCCCTGTCGCGTCACGCACCCGCCCTCGTCGCCACCCGCCACTTCGCGGCACCGCGCGGGGCTCGACTGCCCGCCTTCGCGGCCCGCATCATCGAGAACCGGCTCGATGCCGAGATCGCCATCAGCCGTGCTGTCGCGGATGCCGCCGGGGTCGAGACGACCGTCGTGCACACGGGTGTGCCCGACGCCGAGGCGCCCGCCTCGCCCCGCGATCGCGTCGTGCTCGTGGCTCAGCGGCTCGAGCCCGAGAAGCAGACGGGAGTCGCCGTCCGTGCGTTCGCGCGGTCGGGACTGGCCACCGACGGTTGGACGCTGGAGATCGCCGGTGGGGGGTCGCAGCGACTCGTGCTGGAGCGCGAGGTCCGCAGACTCGGGCTCGAAGCCAGCGTTCTCTTCCTCGGCCACCGCGACGACCTTCCCGCCGTCATGGCGCGCGCCCGCGTCCTGCTCGCCCCCTGCCCGAACGAGGGCCTCGGCCTCACGGTGCTCGAGGCGATGGCGAAGGGGCTCGTGCCCGTGGTCGCCGCCGCGGGCGGCCACCTCGAACTGCTCGAAGGAGTCGACGAGCGCACGCGGTTCACGCCTGGAGATCCGGATGCGGCCGCCGCGCGTCTGCGCGACCTCGCCGCGGACCCCGCGGCGCGCGACCAGATCGGTACCGCGGTGCGTGCGCGGCAGCGCGAGGTGTTCTCGCTCGACGCGCAGCAGAAGGGCACGCTGCAGGTCTACCGCGACGCGATCGAGCATCGACGGGCGCGGAGCGCCGGAGACGGCGCGTGAGCGACCTCGTCGTCGTCTCGCTCGAGTGCTGGGACGACGTGTGGCGCCGCAACCAGTACCTCGTCGACGGGCTGCTGCGGGCCGACCCCGATCTGCGCGTGCTGTTCGTCGAGCCACCGGCCGACCCTATGCACGACGCGCGCTCGCGTCGACGGCCAGAGAACGGGCACGGCACCACGGCCGTCGGTGACACCGGTCGACTGTGGACGTGGCGTCCGACGAAGTGGCTGCCACGGCGGGTCGACCGGGGATTCGACGAGCGGTTCGCCCGTGCGATCCGGGATGCCGCCGCCGGGCTCGGCTTCGTCGCGCCGACCCTCTGGATAAACGATCCGCGGATGGCGTCGCTCATGACCGTGACCGGCTGGCCGACGCTGTACGACGTCACAGACGACTGGGCGGTCGCCGACCGACCGGCGGCCGAGCGCGAGCGCATCCTCTCCGGCGAGCGCCTGCTGCTGACGCAGGCGGCCGAGGTCGTCGTCTGCTCGCCGGAGCTGGAACGGCGGAAGTCGCCGGATCGGCCCGCGGAGCGGCATCCGATCGTCGTGATCCGCAACGCGGTCGACGTCGAGGACTACCAGCGACCGCGTCCGCGACCCGCGTTGCTCCCCGCCGGCCGCACGGCGGTGTACGCGGGCACTCTGCACGAGGATCGGCTCGATGTCGACCTCGTTGCGGCGACTGCGCGAGCCCTGGCCGGCGAGGTCGCGGTCGTGCTCGTCGGGCCGAACGCGCTGGGTCGTGACGCCACCGAGCGTCTGCGCGCGGCGCGGGTGGCGCTGCCGGGTGCACAGCCCCGCGACGTTCTCATCGGCTGCTTGCAGTACGCGGACGTGCTGATCGTGCCGCACCTGGTCAACGACTTCACCGACAGCCTCGACCCGATCAAGCTGTACGAATACCTCGCGGTCGGCCGACCAGTGGTTTCGACGCCGGTGGCGGGCTTCCGCGATGCCGAAGATGTCGGAGTCGCCATAACCGGCCGCGCCGATCTCGTCGAGGCTGTTCGGCGCGTCGCTCGCGCAGGGCAACGCCCGCCATCCGAACTCGCCGATTGGTCAGAGCGCGTGTCAGCGGCATCCGACCTGATAAATCGATTGGCGGACCAGAGACCTTAGCCCCAGTCTTGTGACTGGCGTCTAGATGTACTGACCTCGACCGTTGTTGATTCGGTCGATGGGGGTCTTGCCTCCGATGCCGAGGTGGGCTCTGTCTAGGTTGTAGTACTCGAGCCAGGTCGGCAAGGCGGCGCGGCGTTCCGCGTTCGAGGTGAACGGGCGGGCGTAGGCCCACTCGGTCGCGAGGGTGCGGTTCAAGCGCTCGACTTTCCCGTTGGTCCAGGGGCAGTGCGGCTTGATGAACTTCTGCTTGATGCCGTGCGCGTCGATCACGCCGCGGAACGCGACCGATTTCCGGTAGGCGAACGCGTTGTCGCTGATGACCCGTTCGACCGTGACACCGAGGCCGGCGTAGAACGCGATCGCGCGCTCGAGGAACCCGGCAGCGGTGACGCCCTTCTCATCGTCGTGGGTCTCGGCGTAAGCGACGCGGGAGTGGTCATCAATCGCGGTGTGGACGTAGTCATAGCCGATCCCACGTCCGCGGACCTTCTCGCTGCGACCGTGAGCGCGCCACCCGCCGCCGTCGGGGACGCGGCCGAGCTTCTTCACGTCCACGTGGATCAACGAGCCAGGATAGGCGTGCTCGTAGCGGTTCGCGGACCTCCTCGTCGCCTTGATCACGACGCCGGTGACCGGGTCGAGATCCCGCAGCAGCGGAGCGTGATGGCGACGCAGCACCCGCCCGACCACGGACGCGTGCATCCCGAGGTGGGCGCCGATGAAGACCGGACCGCGACGGGTCAGCTCACGCATGATCCGCACCCGCGTCTCCTGGCACGGGCCGGTCTTGTGCGGATGGGCGTGGGCGACGCTGGAACGATCCTGCAGCCCCGCGACACCCGCCTCACGGAACCGCCGCCACCACCGCCATGCACTCGTGCGAGAGATGCCCATCTCCGCCGCGACATGCGCGACCGCACGCCCAGACTGGATGCGCTGGACCATGATCAACCGGCCGGCCGGAGTCAGCCGGGCATTAGCGTGGGACACGAGAGACCTCCGTGCGTTCGAGCTGAAGAACTAGACAGCTCCAACTCGACCCCGGAGGTCTCTCCTACGTCAACAACGATCCGGGTCAGTACATCTAGAGCGGAACGTACCCGACCACCGTGCACTGTGCATACCCGGCGGACGGCAGGGTGGGAGTGGACGGGATAGTCCACTGCTGAACCATAGGGTCGTCCGGATGCGGGTCGGTGTCAATTGTCGGCCACGTGTGACCCCAGTCGACCGACACCGTCGTGAGAATGTTCTGCAGGTTACCGCTGTTGTTGCTGTTGGCCCAAACGTTGAAGTCGACGTAGTCGCCCGCTGAAATCGCGGTCCCAACCGCCGGGAACGCACCGGCTGTTGCGAAGGTGACCGAGGACGAGGTCGTCAGTGTCCAACTGTAGATGTAGATGGTCTTCGCACTCGTGTTCTCGATACGGAACCCGAACATGTAGGCGAAGTTCTGATCAAGTCCTCCGGGTACACCGGGAGTTCCGGCACAACTCTGACCCGACCACTTGAAGGCGCGGCCGGGCAGGATCTCTCCGCCGCCGCCCGACGCCGCCATTGCTGGCACTGGGGCCGCGATCGCGATGGCGGGCACCGACCAGGCCATGGCCTTGGTCACCGTGCGCCGGCTGATGGCCTTCTTCTCAGGCTGCTGTTCGAGGTCGCTCATTGCGTATGGCCTCTCTTGGTGGTCGAACTGCCGCAGTCCCCCCTGGTTCAGGATCGCGCGCATGTGAATGAGTCGGGACATCGCGTATTCCCAGATCCGCGATACGCGCCAATATATCCCATCCGCTGGGCTCGCACGAGCGCTCTCACGCATTCGTAACATTGCGCGGTGTTAGCGTTTCATTGCGCGCACGTGCCGCTCACCCGACGGCGGCCGAAGGCGCGGTACACCATCGGTCGAGAGGAACCGCCATGTCGCCGCAGCGCGAGTCCGGGCTGTTCCGCCAGCTCGCCGTGCTCCTCAGGCTCGCCGGCGCCCGTCCGGCGCCGTGGGTCATCAGCATCGTGGCCGTGTCGCTGCTGCTGGCGGCAATCGACGCGGCTGGCGTGGCCGCGATGATCCCACTGACCCAGCTCATCGCCGGCGCGGACACCGTCTCGGGGGCGCTCGAGGTGATCGCGAACCTCGCGGGCACCTCCGACCCGTCGGTGCTGATCCCGGTCGTCGCGGTCTCGATCGCGGTGATCTTCATCGTCAAGAGCGTGCTCGCGCTCGGCTTCCGCTGGTGGCTACTGGGGCGCACCAACCGAGTCTCCGCCCTCGCGGCGTCCGAGTTGCTCGACCGCTATCTCCTCTCGCCGTACTCGTCGCATCGCCGTCGCAAGATCAGCGAGGTGTACCGGAACATCAATCAGATCACCGGCCAGGCGTCGGCGGCGCTCACCGCGACGGTCGGCACGATCACCGACCTCACCATGCTCGCGGGCATCACGGCGATCCTTCTGTACACGGCCCCACTCGTATCGCTGCTCGCCGTCACGATCTTCGCCGGACTCGTTCTCGGGGTGCAGCGGATGCTGCGCTCGCGGCAGTCGCGGATCGGCGAGGAGCTCGCCGAGGCAGGTCTGCAGGCGTGGTCCTTCCTGCTTCCGGGAGTCGACGGCTTCCGCGAGGCGCGGCTGACGTCGAGCGCGAACGGTTTCGTGGCCGGCTTCCGCACCGCCAGGCTGCGCAGCGCGCGCGCCGCACAGCAGCTCAGCCTCGTGTCGGAGGCGCCGCGCTACGCGCTCGAGATCGGCTTCGTCCTCGCGATCGGCGGGATCTCGGTCGTGCTGTTCACCACGGGGACGCCGGCTGATGCCCTCACAATCCTCGGTGTCTTCGCCGCGGCCTCGCTGCGCGGAGTGCCGACGCTGTATCGCGTCGCCGGCAGCCTCGCGACGATCCGGTCGAATCGTGTGCCACTGGGGATCCTCACGACCACGCTGGCCGAACTAGACGATGAAGGCCGGCACGACGAGACGCCCGTCGGCGGCACGCCGTACGCCGGCGACATCACCGTCGATCGCGTGACCTTCCACTACCCGGACTCCGATGAGTCGGTGCTCGACGACGTGTCGCTCACGATCCGCGCGAAGTCGACCACGGCGTTCGTCGGGTCGAGTGGGGCGGGCAAGAGCACTCTCGTCGACCTCGTGCTCGGGCTGCTGGAGCCGACGTCGGGCACGATCGCCTGCGGGGGTCGCGACATCCTTGACGATCGCGCGGCGTGGTACTCCGGCCTCGGAGTCGTGCCGCAGGACGTGTTCCTGCTCAACGGGAGCGTCGCCGAGAACATCGCGTTCGGAGTGCCTGCCGACCAGATCGACCGTGACCGCGCGCGCGAGGTGCTCGCAATGGCCGAGCTCGGCGACGTGATCGCCGCACTGCCGGAAGGTCTGGACACGCAGGTGGGCGAGCGCGGCATCCGGCTGTCGGGCGGCCAGCGCCAGCGCCTCGGTCTTGCGCGCGCCCTCTATCGCCGACCCTCGGTCCTGGTGCTCGACGAGGCGACGTCAGCGCTCGACAACGTGACCGAGCACGAGATCACACGTACTCTGACCGAGTTGAACGGAACGATGACGATCCTGATCGTCGCGCATCGTCTGTCGACTGTTCGGCGGGCAGACACCCTCATCTTCATGAAGGATGGGCGCATCGAGGCGCAGGGGGCGTTCGGGGAGGTCAAGGCAGCGAACGCGGACTTCGCTCGCCTGGTGGAACTGGGCGACCTGAGCTGAGCCGACTCCGTGGCCGAAGCAGAGCACGTCGCGAGACACGAATCGCCCGACGGGCTGCGCGCATCGAGCGGGCACCCAGACGTGACAGTCTGTGACCCGCGGCCAGCACGCGAGCTCTCGCTCCCCAGCGCCAGCCGAGACCTCGAGCGTACTCCACCAGTTCCTTGTCGTGAGAGGCGTGAGAGGCGAGCAGCCGTGCGATGAACGCGCCTCGACGCGCGCGATAGGGCTCCGGCGGAAACGGGACGGGACAGAATTCGTCCAGGTGCCCCGCCATCTCGAGCGTGAGCATGGTGCGCATGCACTTCGGGCACTCGCCGCAGTTGCCTGTCGGCCCGGGGTCGGTGTTCGTGCACACGTCGAGCCACCGGGCCTCGGGTCGCCCGATCAGGGCGAGCGTCTTCTGCGTCCGGGATCGACCCGTTCCGGCGGCGGTCAAGGCCACGGCTCGGGTGGACAACAACGGAAGCGACATCGGATCGACACGCGAGATCTCACCCTCCACGGGCGCGTGAATCTGGCTGTAGGAGAAGGCAGCAGCGTAGTGGAGACGACCGATACCGCCTGCCAGCAGATGCGCGACCGCGGCGTTGCGCGCGGTCACCGTCCTGGCGAACGCCATGCGAGGGTGGTGCGCCTCGAGGTTGCTGTTGACCGGGACGAAGGGAAGGCCGATGCTCTTGGCGATCGGCTGCAAGCGTCGACATCGCTCGCGCCAGAGGTCCTCACCCCCGCCTCCGTGCGATCCGACGTTGTTGAGGATCAGGTGGGTGATCCGAAGCTCCGCCGGCACGTCGTCCGCAAGGTAGAACTCGGAGAGGACGGCCAAGCTGTCCACACCGCAGGAGAAGCCCGTTGCGACGCCGGCGGCAGGAGGAGGCGCGGGCGACACCTCATCGGCTGTGATCCGCACGCGGGAATAGATCGGGTCGACGACGCACAGAAGATCCTGCAGCTCTCCCCCCACGCGGTGGAGCAGCGTGTCCGTCACGACTCCACCCACGTGCAGATCCTCCCGGTACTTCATGGCTGGCAGCAGCAACCCGAGCAGAGCGAAGTCGGCACGGTCGCTCAGCAGATCCTCGAACTCGACGGGCACGGTGAACCAGAGCGGCGCCCGCCCCTCGATGGCGGAGAGGACCCGCACGGTGTCGCCGATCCGCTCGCGCCGCGGCGGGGCGACGACGATTCGGCTCATGACCGCGATTCTGCCAGCAGACTGGTCGGCCTACCCGAATACACGGCGGTCAGGCGGATCGCGATGACCCTCGACGACCGTCCAGCGCGGGTGCAGCTGATGGGCATCGGTGCGGCCATCCGACGACCGGGCATGGAAACGCGGCATGATGATCTGCGCGTCGGCGTGTATCACCCCCGCGGTGTAGGCTGCCCAGTAGGTGAATGTCGAGTTCGTACCGATGATGCGGCGCGAGCCGGCGACCGCCTGGAAGTTCTGCCATGGGTCGGCCTCGGCGTACTCGACCAGGCGAGTGACGCGGCTCAGCGGATCGCGGAGATTCCGACGGCACCAGTCCGGATCGTCCGAGACGACGAGGATCCGCTCGGCTCCGCCGCTGATGCGGAGCGCCTCTGCGAGGTACCCCTCCTGGTCGAACGCGTGCTTGTGGAAGAACTCGGCGTAGAAATCGCCGCGGCGCACATTGACGACGAGGCGGTCCGATCCATCCGGCATGACATGCGGCGCGAGGACATCGCGCACGAAGTCCTCGACCTGATCGACGGTGAAGTCGACACCGAAGCGCTGGTAGAGGAACTCGGCGTCCCACATGCGACGATCGCGCATCGAGAGTTCGGAGCGCGTAATGGTGTAGGTACGCAATTCCGGTATGCGCCCCAGCCACTCCGGCATTCCGCGCGCGTCGAGGACCACCGTGGGCGAACCCGCCGCGGAGCGCGCATGCGCCTGCAGCCACAGGTAGAGGTAGTTCCCGAGCCGGAGTCCGACCCGAGGCGTCGCGATGACGGTGCGTTCTCCGCGCCTCAACCGCGCCAACGCGGGATGGACGATCCGCCCGGCGCGATCTCGCATCGCAGCGGCGACGCGAGATCCGCGTGACGTCAATCGCGCGGCGGCGCCACGGGTGAACCCGACGGGTGAGAGCTTCATTGAGTCTCGCGCGTCGCGCAGCGCAGCGCCGAGCGCGCCCCGTCTGAGCAGAGCCAACTCTCTTCCAGGTCCTTCGGCGGCTGCCGCGCGGTCGTAATGACGACGGTTCTCGCCCAGGAGCCGGGCTGCGCGGATGTCGCCGGACGACGCCGCATCGCTGCGGTTGAGGGCGATGGCGTGAATACCGGCACGATGCAGCCGACGCCAATCGGCTCGATTCGTCGCGTTCGTGCCGTGCCGCCGGTAGGCGACGAGTGTCGTTCCTGTGGAGACCAGTGGACCGTGACGTGTGGCCCGCAGCGTCAGCTCGGTGTCTTCCGCCAGATACAGACCATCGGTGAACGGGCCTATCGAGTCGAGCGCTCGCCGCCGCAGGGTCAAGGTGGTGATCCTCGGCAACGCTCCCGATCCATCGAGGATCTCGTCCCTCGTCGCCGGCGGCGTCGTCCAGCCTCCGAACGGGCGGCCTTCGGTGTCGATGTCGATGCCATCGCCGTAGGCACCTACCGCGTCGGGGTTGCTTGCGAGAGCGCGCACGGTGTCCTCGAGGCGGGTGGCGGGCCAGACGTCGTCGTCGTCGAGGAATGTCACCAGCTCGCCTGCCCCGGCCGCGATCGCTGCGTTGCGGGCAGTCGCGGGACCGGCGTGCGGCCGGTGGATCACCGTCGTCCGGGGCAGTCCGCCGACGACACCGTCGAGCTCATCCGGCACGGAGGACCCATCGTCCACGAGGTAGAGCGCCCACCTCGTGTACGTCTGTTCGCGCAGGGACCGGAGCGCGTCGCCGAGGAACGGGCTCAGTCGGTTCGTGCACATCACGACATCGACCGTCGGCCCGATCATGGTTCGACGTCCGCGTAGTCGGGGAGCGAAACCAGCCGGAACCGCGAGAACGGATCACGCGCGAGCGGCGCCGCGAGCGTGGTCAGCACCGGGTGCCGCGCGCGCCGGCGCCACGACTCGAGATCGCGATCCCAATCGCGGGTGACGGCGTAGCCCGAGACGACGCTCTTCTCGGCCATCTGCGACTCGGAGCGGACCCAGCTCATATGGATGAGAGCCGCCGAACGTTCTACCACTGCATGCACCCGAGTCGTGAACGGATGAGCCGGGTCGGTGTTCCACGGCGCCGTGTCGACACGGAACAGCGGCGCCGTCGCGGACTGACGGGCGACCGAAAGACGGGTGCCTCCGGCCACCGCGATAGGACCCGGGAATCCCGCCTGTCCGGACCACCACCTGCCGCAGTGCTCGAGGAACCGCCCGTCGCGCGTGCGCGCGTAGATCATGCGCGCGGGATATTCGACCGCCTTCGCCTCACGGTCACGTGCCTCATGCAGCTGCGCGAGGAGTGCAGGCCAATCGGTCACGATCTCGTCGGTGTCGAGCTGAATGACCCAGTCGGCTCCGTCGGAGGCCGCGTCGAGCGCCGCTTGACGCTGCGACGTCTCAGTGGCGAGCACCGACGGCGCGGTCTTCACATGATCGCCTGGCAACAGCACGACCTTCCCGTCGGGGTCGGCGGCGGCGATTCGGCTCAGTGCGGCGTCGACAGACAATGGCGCCCCGGTCCACGATCGCCGACTGCGGTCGAAAGAGACCACGATGCGATCGACGTGATCGTAATAGGACCCGATGCTCTGGGGGATCCACGCCGGATCGCCTGCGAGCACGTAGGCATTGAGCCTCACGTGCCGCCCGCCTGGGATCGGATCACTCGCGGCGCGACCAAGGCGGCGGCGAGACCTGCGAACGATCCGGCCACATCGACAGTGGCGCGGGCGGCTCCTCCTGCTACGCCGCGCAGCTTCGCGACCGGGCCCCTTCGCTCGGGCCGCCGCATCGACCGCAGACCCGCGACCACCTCATGGCCGGCCCTGCGCATCGCCGTGACCGCGTACCGCCTCGTGTGCGGATCGCGCCATCCCAGCGCGGTCGTCAGCAGGACGACATGGTTGCGCGCGCCGTAGAAGCGATAGCGGGCGTCGAAGCGTCTGCCCTTCGCATAGTCCCCGGCGACATGGTGGACCACGGCCCTGGGTGCGAACACCACCCGCTTGCCCGCGCGTCCGACGCGCAACGCGATGTCCGCATCCTCGCGCAGGCATGTCCCCGGGTAGAGGTCGCGGATGCCACCCAGGGCCCGGATGGTCGACAGCCGCACCGACATGTTGGCTCCGAGCATGTGGTCGACGTCGAGCTCCTGTCCGGGGTCGGCTGCGAAGAATCCCGTGAGGGTGCCGTCGGGGAGGAGTCGCCCGATCTCTCCCACACCTTCGCTCTCTTCGCCGACCTGCCCGTTGAGGGCGCGTCCCCCGACCGCTCCGACATCCTCGGATGCATAGGGCTTGATGAGCTCCTCGAGCCAGTCGGGCCGTGCGTACGCGTCGTCGTCGATGAATGCCACCACATCTTCGGTCAGATCGGCGATGCCGATGCGACGGGAGGTGGCGAGGGTTCCCACTCCGTGGTCGTTGCGGCGGTACTCCACGCCATCGAAGGCCGCGACGACGCGCGCAGTTTCACCGTCGGGAGACGCGTCGACGACGATGATCCGCTCGGGGGCCAGTGTCTGCGCGCGCAGGTGCTCCAAGCAGGTACGTACGTAGCTCGGCCTACGATAGGTCGCGACGACCACCGACGCCGTTACGCCGCGGACAGAGGCGGCGCTCATCCGGCAGCCCTCAACATGGGCACGAGGCCGTGCGGGAACCTCGGTGCATCGGCGAGCGCCGCTCGAAGCCGCGGAATCGTCGCCTCGAGAGCGCTGATCAGGGACTCGACCCTGTCCGACGGAACCGGACTGGCGCCAGCCGCCAGCGCGACGATGTCCACCCTCTCATCGAGGGCGCTGAACCGGCTCCCGCCGGGAGTGATCGCGGCTTCGTAGTCATGGAACTTGAAGTTTCCCGCCGGGTGCGGCGGATCGAGCGACGTCCAGACCGCCGGGATGCCCAGCGCGTCAGCGACGATCAGACCGTGCAGTGACGTGGTGACGATGGCCTCGCATCGCTGGATCTGCGCGATGGCGCGCGGCGCGCTCTGACCCACTTCGATGACGTGTGCGTCGGCTCTGCGGCGCGCACGATCGAGCGCCGGATGCGAGCGATGGTCCAGATGCGGAACGATCCCGACCTTCCAGCGAGCGGCCTCCCGTCGGAAGTGGCGACCGATCAGCAAACCCGGATCGCCGAGAGCGACATCGGAGGGTGCGCCGACGAGATCACGGGTGAGGGGACCGCGGACAGCGACGATCGTCGCATTGGGCAGCGAACGCGCCTCTCCCCACAGGAGACCGGATCCCCACACGATCCCGGGGTAATCCGGGGGCAGCGTCTCGAGCAGGCTGCCGACGCCCAGCACGCGAGCTTGGTCGACGGGCCGACGGATCGGGAGGATGCCGTATCGGGGCAGCAGCCAACGGGTGAGGTCATCGCCGAAGTTCGAGCGTCCAACCCACCAGTGCGCGGGCACGACGACGCCTCCGCGCCAAAGCTGCGGCATGAGCGAGGCGCGGGCCACATCGCCTACCCGCCGCGCCCGACCGCGGACGTCTGTCATATCGTGCTGCTCCGAGATGTTCGAGGTTCCCGCTACGGGAACGGATGCCTCAATCCTGCCGCATGCGCCGGAGTGCCGAGTGCGCGCGCGGTAGCCGACCTCGCGTGCGATAGACCTGTTCATAGCGTTCGGCGATCGTCTCGAAGTCGTACGCGTGCGATCGCTCCAAGGCCAACTGAGACATGCGGTGTCGGGCGGGTGCGGAGGTGAGGAGCGACACGAGAACGTCGGGAATCCCTGCGAATCCGACGAGAACGCCGTCGATCCCGTCGCGGGTGATGCTTCGCGATTGGTCCGTGGGCGTTGCCACGACCGGCAACCCCATACTCATCGCCTCGAGCAGCGCCGCCGACTCGCCGACCTCGGACGGCACACAGAACACCCAGGCCCGCCGGTACTCGTCGAGGAGCTCCGCCGGCTCCAGCCGGCCCAGCAATACGACGCCCTCGGGCGCCCCGACGGCGTCGTCGGGTGTGATCATCCGAAGCTCGGCGCCCGGCACGCGGCGAGCAACCGTACGGACGAACAGCCAGGCCAGCTCAGCACCACGATCGGATCCGCTCCACGACCCGACGAACAAGACGACCGGCGCGGGCGGCTTCGCGGCAGTGCCGGGCGCGAAGACTGCGCGGTCAACGCCGACGGGGACCACGGTATTGAGCCATGGAACGCCCGCTCCGGCCTCTGGGCGAGTCACCACCGTCGCCGCGGTGGCGCTCGCCCATAGCCGAGACAGACCGTCCGCCGCGATGCGTGTGCGGTTGCGCCAGCTCCGCGCACGTCGCACTCCACGGAAGGGATGTGCGTCCAGCGTGCGGATGCGGACAGGCCCGCGCCACCGCCACGGCACCGAGGCGGTGCCGAAGGCATGGACCACGTCGTAGCCCGAGATGTCGCGGCCGCGACACTGTGCCGACGTGAGGACGTCGACGACATGCCCATGGCGTTCCAGCGCAGCGGCGAGATCGTCGGGCCGACTCCGCTCCCGCCCGGCGTCGTGGACGGGCGGCTCGTCGCGAATCAGCGCGATCCGCAGACGCCGCTCCTCGCCGGAGGGTTCGTCGATCATCCTGTAGATCTCATCACATGAGCAGCCGAGACAAGGTCCGGTAGGGTCTCTGCTGTGATGCGCCAGGGGAGGGCCGGGCCATGGAGACCCGTCTGACGATCGCGACGATCGCAACAGCGGCTCCGATGGGCGCCGAGGCTTACCAGGCTGCGATCATCTCGCGTGCCGATCAGGCCTTGCGAGAGACGAGCGCCGGGCCGTGGGCGATGCGGCATCTCACGTTCCGGTCGCTGCGATCACCTCTTTCCGGAAACCGGCGGCTGCCGCTCGGTTTTGTAGGCGAAGCGTCGTCACGCACGCGACGGGTGCTGGGGCGGGCGATGTACGGGTCCGGTGCCGTCACGCACCGCATGAACCTCGAACTGCCCCCGGCGCCCCATGGCGATCTCGTCACTCTGCACGATGTCGTCGCGTGGCGATTCCCCGACGAGTCGCGTCCCGTGACGGCTGCCGCCGAGGAGCTGCGGCGGGCGGACGCGGTGATCTGCGTATCGCATTTCAGTGCGCAGGAGGCCGTCGAGCTGCTCGGAATCGCCAACCCGCACGTCGTGCACAACGGGGTCGATGACCGCTTCTTCGACTCCCCGGCGCTCGACTCGTCCGCGCGAAACCGGATCGGCATCGACGCTCCGTACGTCCTCCATGCCGGCGGCGCCTCGCGGCGCAAGAACCTCGAGGCGCTCGCCGAGGCGTGGCCTTCATTCCGACGCGAGCGGCCCCGCATGCAGCTCGTGCTCGCCGGTCCACCGCATCCGACGCGCACGCGGCTGTTCGAGGGTATGCCCGGGGTCATGCTCACCGGCCGTCTCGCCGATGACGACATGCCCGGTCTGGTCGCCGGCGCCGCGGCCGTGGTCGTTCCGTCGTTGTACGAGGGGTTCGGCCTGCCTGCTCTCGAGGCGATGGCCGCACGGGCGCCGGTGGTCGCGGCTGCCACGAGCTCGCTGCCCGAGGTGCTCGGAGAGACCGGAATCCTCGTCGCGCCGACGGCGCCGGGCATCGTGGAGGGCCTGCTGGCCGCGACGTCGGGCGACTCCGAGGTCGACCGGCTCGTCGCAGCGGGACGGGAACGTGCAGGCGGGTTCACGTGGGAGGCGTCCGCCCGAGCTCATGCCGCGGTGTGGACCTCCCTCACCCGGTAGCGGTCAGCTGCGCCGGAAGAGAATCTCGGCGACTCCACCGGGGAGTCGAGGGAGCCCTTCCAGCACAGCCGGCAGGCGTCCGAGCGCCGCTTCCAAGCCGTCGCTCATCTCCTCGACGGCGTCAGGCGGCGCGACTCGCGCCCCTCTCATCAGATCAGCCAGTTCGGTTCCGGAACCGAAGGCGACGCGCCGTGTCGAGCCTGGGGTAAGGGCTGACTCGTAGTCCCGGAACTTGAAGTCGCCACCTTCGAGGACCGGCTCGAGTGTCGTCCAGACGACCGGGATGCCGTACGAGTCGGCGGTGACGAGCCCGTGCAGCGACGTCGTGACGATGCACGCGCACGATGCGATCTCGCGCACCGCCGTCGGCGCCCGCGTGTGCACGTCGATGACGCGTACCGAGAGATCCGACGTGTCGGCCAGCGCGAGGAAGTCCGCGTGCGAGCGGTGGTGGCCGTGCGGCACGAGACCGACGTCCCACCGCGTCGCCGGTGCGGACAGGACGCGCGACGCCAGGATTCCGGGGTCGCCGAGGGCCGTGTCGGCAGGCGCTCCGATGAGGTCTCGCGTGAGCGGACCGCGCACGGCGAGCGGCTTCGCCACGGGGAGCGGGTGCGCCTCCCCTCGGATGAGGCCGCTGCCCCAGATCGCGCCGTCGAAGTCGGCCGGCACGAACTCCAGGATGCTGCCCGCTCCGGTGACGCGAGCCTGAGCGGGCGACCGGTGGATCGGGAGCAGTCCGTAGTGCGGCAGCAGCCAGGGCGTCATCGCGTCGCCGAAGTTCGGATGCCCGTCCCACCAGAACCCGGCGACGACACGGCCCGTGCGCCACATGTTCGGCCGTGCAGCCGCCGCGACCACACGGCCCGCACTGCGCAGACGGCGGCGAATGGGATCGTGGTACCTCACGATGCCTCCTCGCTCGACAGCGTCCGTGCGTAGATTCCGTGGTAGGCGTCCGCGACCGCCGCCCAGGTGAATCTCTCGACGCAGTCGTGCCCGGCGGCCGCGAGCCGCTCGCGCAACGCAGGATCACCGGCGAGCGTGCGGATCGCGGTCGCGAGAGCGTCGACATCGGTGGGGTCGACGAGCATCCCGGTGACGCCGTCCTCGACGAGCTCGCCTCCGCCGCCTCGGTCGGTCATGAGCAGCGCGGCGCCGCTGCGCCACGCCTCGAGCGCCACGATCCCGAAGGCCTCCATCCGACTCGGCACCACGACGAACATCGCGGCACCCATCGCATCGGCGATCTCCTGGGGTGCCATCCACCCGCGGAGTTCGACGCGGTCGGCGAGATCGTGGTCGGCGATGAGCCGCTCGAGTCGGCCGCGCTCGTCGCCATCGCCGCCGATGACTAGTCGCACCGCGGGATCGAGGCGGGCGCGCACGAAGGCGTCGATGAGGAGATCGAAGCCCTTCATTCTGCCGAGGCGGCCGGCGGCGAACACGTATGGTGTCGAGGATGCCGCCGGCTGCGCGTGCAGGTCGAGGTCGACGCCGTTGGGCACCACCTCGCCGCCGACGAGGCCGTAATCGCCGCGGAGGTCGTCGAGCACGAACTGCGATGGAGCGGTGACCGCGGAGGCTTCGCCGATCGCACGCCGCAGCGCCGAGCGGAGCAGACCGGAGCGCTCGAAGGCGTTGCCGTCGTCGGCGCGCGTCTCCCCGTGCGAGGTGACGATCAGCGGCACGCGGCGGCGGCGCCGAAGCGCGACGGCGTAGACGCCGTTCGGCCCGAAGCACTGCACGTGGAGCAGATCCGGCCGGAACTCGCGAAACGCCCGCGACCACTGGCGCCACGCGCGCGGCACGGCCGTCGAGAACCGCACGAGCCCTGCGGTCGAGCGCGAGGGCAGCGGGGTGGGCAGATACCGCACACGCGCGTCCTGGGTCTCCGGGCGGGTGCCACGGTCGACGGCCCACACTTCGACATCGACGCCGGCCGACCGGAGCTGATCGGCCGCCTGACGCACGTGCTCCTCCACGCCGCCGACGTGCGGGGCATACGACGAGGCGATCAGCGCGACGCGCACCCCGGGGGCGAGGGAGGGGTGAGCTTCGACTCGATCGGGCATCCGTCGCGTCAGGTCCGACGTGCCCGCTGGCGCCGCGCGTCGACGTCTCCCTCGGCCGAGGCCGCCCCGAAGATCGCCTCGAGGTCGAACGCCTCGTCGGGCGCCTTCGCGGGGTTGGCGGTGTCGCTGTCGAGCTTCGGGGTGCCGTACTCGCGCCGATACTCGTACGAGTACGGCGACGCGTCGAGTCCGCGCGTGGGCACGCGGTTGAGCACGATGCCCAGCGCCCGACCGCTCGCCTTCTGCAGCGCGTCGAGCGCCTTCTCGACGAGGTCGTAGGTCGTCTTGCCGATGCTCACGACCAGGAGCGCGCCGTCGGACTGGTGCGTGAGCACAGCACCGTCTGTCACTGGGAGCAACGGGGGCGCGTCGATGATGACGAGGGCGTGGGCAGCCAGATCGACGAGCAGCGACCGCATGCGCTCCGAGCCCAGCACCTCACTCGGGTTCGGCGGAATGCTTCCGGCGGCGAGCACGTAGAGGTTCTTGGCGCGCGGTGTGCGCTGCAGCACGTCGCTGAGCTCTGCACGACCCGACAGCACGTCTGTCAGTCCCGCGCCACCCGGCAGGCCCATCGTCTTCGCGACCGCTGATCGACGCAGGTCGCCGTCGACGAGCACGACGGGCTGCCCGCTCGCGGCCAGGGTGATGGCCAGGTTGCACGCGATCGTCGACTTGCCGTCACCGGGCAGCGGACTCGTGACGACGATCGTCCTCGGCGGATTGTCGACGTCCATGAACTGGAGATTGGTCCGTAGCGAGCGCATCGCCTCCGACACCGCGAAGTTCGAGTTCCTGCCCTTGCCCTTGACCTTGCCGGTGGCCTCGCCGATGAGCCGGTTGTCGCCGTCCATGCCCTCGGTCACCGGGATCGCGCCCACGAGCGCGACTCCCGTCTTCTCCTCCACCTCGTCGCCGGCACGCACGCGGCGGTCGGATGCGGTGCGCATCAGCGCAAAGGCCACACCGAAGCCGAGTCCGACGAGCCCGCCGACGATGAGGGCGGTGCGCGGATCGGGGAAGATCGGCGACGACGGCAGCGAAGCGGAGCCGATCGTGATGATCGTCACCGGCGACGACCCCTCGGTCCCATCCCCCTCGACCTGGTCGACCGAGTAGGCCATCGAACTGATCCACTGCTCGGCCAACGCACGTGCGTCCTCGGCGGTCGAGGCACGAGCGGTGACCTTGAGGATGACGGTGTCCTGCGTGTTGACCACGGTCACGCGCTGAACGATGCTCTCGGGCGTCGTGTTCAGGCCGAGCTCCGAGATCGCGTTCTCGGCGGTGATACGCCATCCGGCCACGTCGAGGTACGACGCCACCTTGCTGCGCGCGGCGGCATCACCGACGATCGACCCGCCGACGTCCTCGGTATCGCGCGACTGCACGTAGCCCGTGGCGGATGCCTCGTACACCGGTGTCTGGAGCTGGGCCCACCCCCAGCCGACGCCGACGCCGAGCGCCGCCATGAGCACGATGGCGAACCAGTGTCGCCGCAGCCCGCGGATGTAATCGCGCAACTCCATCGCCGACCGGCCCTTTCTCGGTACGACCGCGCGAAACCCCAAGTCGTACGCGGCAGGTACGCTCCATGGTATGTCACCCCCTGTCGTCGTGCGTGCGCTGACGTCTGCGATCGCATTGCGCTTCGATGACTCCATCTCCGCAACCGACCAGGACGCCCTGATCGCCCCGTGGCGAGAGCTGCTCACCGATGAGACCGCGACGCGGCTGGTCCGCGCCCGTTCGTCGCTCGCCGCCGCGGCGCAGGAACCCGCCGACGCCGGGTGGGAGTCGGTGCGAGACGTCGTGGGGACCTCCCACCTCAGCCTGGCGACCCAGCTGACCACGGCCATCACGCTCGAAGCGATTACCGGCTTGAAGGGCGAGGCCCTCCTCTTCCATGCAAACGCGATCGCGCTCGACGATGGCCGGGTGATCGGATTCGTCGGGCCATCGGGACGTGGCAAGACGACCGCGTCTCGCGCGTTGTGCGAACGGTTCGCGTACGTGACCGATGAAACGCTCGCCGTGCGGGGTGACCTCTCGGTCATCCCCTATCCCAAGCCTCTGTCGATCGTCAATCGCCCGGAAGGAAAAGACCAGCGTGCCGCCCACTCGCTCGGGTTGCGCACAACCTTGCCGGCTGAGTTACGGCTCGCAGCCCTCGTCCTCCTTGACCGGCGCCCTCTCGCCACGACACCGTCGGTCGAGATCGTGCCACCGAACCCCGGCATCGCCGAACTGGCCACGCAGTCGAGCTTCCTCGCCGAGGTCGAGCATCCGCTGGCCTCACTGACGCGCACGCTCGCGCTCACCGGCGGACTTCGCCGCGTCGTCTACAGCGAGGCCTCCATGCTGCCGGACACCGTCGAACAGATCCTCACGACCACCGACGATGCACCCTCTGTCGCACATGCCGTGACCGTGTCCGCAACAGCGGGCGCGCTTCGCGGCGGCACGTTCGGTCGGACCGAGTTCGTCGACGCCGCGCACATCGACGGAGAGCTCCACGTGCTGCGAGCGGGCGAGATCACGATCCTCGACGGGCTCGGTCCGTCGCTCTGGCTCGCCGCCGACGCCGCCACGCGCGAAGAGCTCATCGCGGCGGCGCTGCGCGACCTCGACGATCCACCAGAGGGGATCGACCCGGGCCCGGCGGTCGACGCCGCGCTTCAGATCCTGATCGACCGCGGACTCATCGTCGGTTCCTGAGGCGCGATCGTGCGGGGACGTCGTTCCAGGTTCGCCTGCGCGCCGAGGCATATGCCGGCGATCACGAAGGGGATCGAGACCTGGGCTGCGACCCAGAAGAGGTCGAACTGTCCTTGCACGATGCGAGCAGTGACCACTGCGAGCGCGAGCGCGCCGAACCGCGGATCGACCCGCCACAGGACGACCAGTATGCCGACCCACATGACGACGAAGCCGACCAACCCGACGATTCCTGCCGAGGCGAGGACTTCGAGCTCGGCCTGTGGGGGTTGGAAGGCTGCAGAGGTGTCGGTGTACCAGTAACGCAGTCCGTGGCCGAAGATGGGCGAGTGCTTCCAGAGTGCGTACACCTCACGCGCCCAGTCGAGTCGCTGGAACACCGAGTTGAAGCGGTTCTGCGATTCAACTTGCTCGATGACCGTGATGACGATGAGCACTACTGCCGGGATGATCAGCAACAGAACCAGCTTCGAACGCGTGCTCACCTTGCCGCGCAGAGCGATGAGGATCAGCCCGACAATCATTCCGATCGCAGCCTGCCGCGACTGCGTCATGACGACGCCGATGGTCAGGAACCAGAAGGCATAGTTGCGTGTCGTCCTGGTCCAGTCGACCCAATCCGGATTCGCATAGACCACCAGTGCCATGAAGGCCATCACCGTGCCGGCGAAGTTCTTGTGCATCGGCCAGGGGAATGCGGGGTAGACGCCGGCGAAGTCGCCCTGGGCGTATTGAAGGATGCCCGTGATCATCGTGCTGAGCGCGATTCCGCATGCCGCGACGAGCATGAGCGATAGCCCGAGGCGGGCGTAACCGGCCGCGCCGATGGCCCAGCCGACGATGAGAGCCCCCGAGATCAGCAGCCACGCGTGGAACCACTCGACGACGTTCGCGGTGAACGGGTTGACGATGACGGTGAGCAGCGTCGCGAACTGGTACACCAGATTCAGAACCAGCAAGTGCCGCATCGGCTTGCTGTACGGACGCTCGCCGAGCAGGATCGCCGTGCCGAACGCCGCGGCCAGCGCGACGTCGCTGACCGCGAGATCGGTGCCGCCGAGGCCGGCACGCGCGATGATGAACAGCCCGGGCAGAGCCATCAGCGGGATCGCCATCGCGATGCGGCCGGTGAGCGCAGCGCCGATGACGAGGAGGCCGAGCGCGGCCGCTGTGACCACGCCGTTCGCAATGCCCCGGTCGAGCAGGAAGTACGCAGCGACCACCATGCCGGCCGCCATGAGCACCCAGCGCCACACATCGGCCCACACCGTGAGGGCGCGTGTGCGCAGGAGCTGTGCGCGCACAGATGCCATGGTCACGTCCTCCCGTGGGGTCGATCAAGTATCGCAGGTGACGCGTCAGCCCTCGCGGACGAGCCCTGCGGCCTTCAAGGTTCGGAGGAACGCCTCGACATCGTCGCGGACCACCGGGGCGTCCTCCCCGGTCGACTCCGCCACGCGGTCGACGATCTCGGCGACGCCGCCGCCCGACACCGCGTCCCACACGACGAGCGCCGCGCCTTCGAGCACGGTGATCGGCCCATCCGGCAACGGCGCGAGGTACGCGGTCTCGCCGACTCGCTCGACGGCCACCTCGGGAGCGCGGTGGAGATCACTCATCGCGGGTCCTTCCGTCGCACGGTTTCGAGGATGCCGCGCAGCGGTCGGCGGAAGAACTCGCCGACCACTTCGCCTGGCGTGGGTGCACGCCCGAGACGATGGCTGAGGGCCTCCGTGTTGACCTGCGGTGCGAGAACGATGATCCCGATGGCCCCGTGTATTCCTCGCGAAGCACGTAGTCGACCCCACCACTCCTCGAAGCGGCCGCCGTGACCGCTCACCGCCTTCCAGAGGTGGTAGCCGCGTTCGCCGCGATGCCGTTCGATCCGGCCGAACGCGGCGTCGAAGGCCAACCGTGCATCGAGCGCCCGCACTTCGCGGTCGATCGCCGCGCGCAGGCGCGGGCCGGCATCCGTCCACATACCACCGACGTCGGCGCGCGCCCATGCTCCCGCGCGCGCCGAGTTGACGGCGAGGATGACCGCCTGCGCCGGCACACCGGGCACCGCACACTCCACACCGGCGAAGTCGCGACGACCGCGGTCGCGCCAGAGCCGCGAGAACGCGGCGGCCGGGTCGACCTCGATCCCGGGGAAGAACCGATGCAGATCCAGGTAGCCCCACACGTCGTGTCGATAGGTCTGGGCGTGGCCGAACGGCGAGCCGCCGCGGAACGTGCTGTAGACGATCCATCCATGCCGCCGGAGCGCACTGTCGAGCACGGCTACGTGAGCGGGGCGCACGAGCACGTCGACGTCGCTGCCCGCAGGTCGGCCCGGGCGCAGCATCGGGTCGACCGTGTCGCCCTTGATGTGGAGCAGATCCACTCCAAGTCCGTCGGCGATCGTCTGCACGGCGGCGCGCCCGAAGTGCAGGCGCACCGCGAGCGGAACCTGAGCGCTGCGCGGGGCCGACGGCATCCCGCTCTCCGGCTCCACCCGGCCAGCCTAACCGCGCGCTACTGAAGCGCCGACGTGAGTCGCGCGAGGTTGTCGAGCACGGTCGAACGCAGCGGCTGCTTCTCCCACTCCGCGAGCGTCAGCTCACGGCTGAGGTCACGGTACTGCTGCTCGACGTCGCGCATCTGGCGGGTGAACTCCTCACCGCGCACCAGCATCGAGATCTCCATGTTGAGACCGAACGAGCGCATGTCCATGTTGCTCGATCCGATGATCGACACCTCCTCGTCGATGGTCATCGACTTCGAATGCAGGATGAAGGGCTTTCGGTACATCCAGATCTTGACGCCGGCACGCAGCAGCGTCTCGTAGTAGCTGCGCTGCGCGTGGTAGACCATCGCCTGGTCGCCCTCTTCCGAGACGAACAGCTGCACCTCGAGGCCGCGGTGGCACGCGGTCGTGATGGCGAGCAGCAGCGCCTCGTCGGGCACGAAGTACGGACTGACGATGATGATCTTCCGCTGGGCGTAGTAGAGCAGACCCGCGAACAGCCGCAGGTTGTTCTCGAACTCGAACCCCGGACCGGACGGCACGATCTGGCAGTCGAGGTCACCGGGGCCCGACTTCACGTTGAAGAGGTCGATCTCGTCGGTGAGCGCTTCGTCGGTCTCGCTGAACCAGTCCGAGAGGAACACCGCGTTGATGGATGCCACGACCGGCCCCTCGACCCGCGCCATCAGGTCGACCCAGTGCAGGCCGCGCTTGATGTTCTTCTTCAGGTTGTACGTCGAGTCGGTGACGTTCTGCGACCCCATGAACGCGACGCTGCCGTCGACGACCAGCAGCTTCCGGTGGTTGCGCAGGTCGGGGCGCTGCCACTTGCCCTTGAAGGGCTGCACCGGCAGCATCAAGTGCCACTCGGCGCCCATGGCGCGTAGTCGCTTGAGGGTGCGCTTGTAATACGGCTTGCCGCGGTTCGCCCAGTGGTCGAGCAGCACGCGTACCGTCACGCCGCGTTCGCGGACCTCCTCCATCGCGCGGAAGAGGTTGTCGGTCGAGGCATCCGATTGCAGGATGTAGAACTCGACGTGCACGTACCGCTCGGCGGTGCGCACCGCGTCCGCCATCGCGTCGAGGCTCTGCTGGTAGTCGGGGATCAGCTGCGCCGCGTTGTCGCCCGCGAGCGGCATCGCGCCGAGGTTGCGGTTGAGCGTGACCAGCGAGGTGAACCAGTCGGGGGCGTTCGGCCGCAGCGTGCCGAAGTCGAGGGTCTCGCTGGTGTCGTGGATGTACTCGTTGATCTGCTGCTGCTTGCGCCGGCGCTTGCGCGGCAGCCGAGGGTTGCCGATGAGCAGGAACAGGAACACCCCGATGAGCGGGATGAAGTAGATCGCGAGCAGCCATGCCATCGCCGCGGTGGGGCGCCGGTTGCGCGGGACGACGATGATGGCGGTGATGCGCACGACGAGGTCGAACACGAACACGAAAAGAAGCCACCAGGAGGTGACGATCGTGATGTTGACGTCCTCCACAGGACTCCTCTGCCGAGCTCGCGCGTAGCCCC
>JAUIBG010000014.1 GCA_030428165.1 Actinomycetes bacterium | reverse complement strand
AGCATCGGGGCGAGGCCCCGGAGCTCGCCCTCGGCCGCCGCCGCGAGGTCTGCCGATGCCGTGGCGGTCGTCACGAGCACGCGCTGCTCGGTCAGCGCCGCCGCGCGCGCCGCACCGTCGACACCCTGCCCCATGGCCGCGAGCACGGGCTCCAGGCTCGCCCTGGTGCGCTCGACCGAGTCCGCGAGCGCGAGGTAGTCGTCGAGCCGGGACATCAGCGCCCCGAGTTCACGTCTGGCATCGGCCGCGGCCGCGTGCGCCGGGGCGAACCCCCCGTCGACCGACGATTCGGGTCGCCCCTCCAGTGCACGCCCACGCGCCTCGACCTCCGCCGGCAGCACCGTGCGGATCAGGTCATCCACCCCCGCGAAGCCCTCCTCTCCGAGCGCGCGGGTCAGCTCGGCGGCACCCACCCTCGCCGCCTCGGCTCTCGAGGCTCCCGACGCCCGCGCCGAAAGCTCGGTCGCGAGGGAGCTGGCGTAGACCCGGGACACGACCTCCCACAGGTCGGGACGCATCGGCGCGCTGCGCACCGACAGGAATCCGTCACCCAGCGGAGTGATGGTGGCGTAGACCGTGTATGTCGAGCCGTCCCCGGCCAGGTTCAGCACATAGGCAGCCATGATCCGACCGGAGAGGATGCGCTCCCACATGACATGGAAGGCGCCAGCCGGCATCTCAGGGTGCCTGATGATGTTGTGCGGCGCCCCCAGCAGCTGCTCCTCCGGGAAGTGGGAGAGCCGCACGAACACCGAGTTCGCAGAGGTGATGACGCCCCGCCTGTCGGTGGTCGAGAAGAACAGCTCGTCCACGCCCACCTGCGTCACCTCGCCCGTGGGAGCACCCCGGTACCTGTCCATGCCAGCCTGCCAATCGCGTCTCCCTCGACCTCTGCACCATCGTGCCCCTCGCATGGCGTGTACCAGGCGCCTTGCGCACGCGTGTCGCATCTGGGAGGTCGCAGTCGTCGCCGTCACGACACAGGATCGAAACCCCGGCTCTGACACAATGGAGGCAAGCGACTTCGGGGGTTTTCGAATGGCAGACGCAGGCAGTCACGAGCGAGCGAGGAGGTTCGGGCACCGTGCCGACGCCCCCGTCCCGCTCTCGACCTACAGGGTCCAGCTGACGGAGGACTTCACCTTCGCCGATGCGGCTGCCCGGCTGCCGTACCTTCAGGCGCTCGGCGTCAGCCACGTGTACCTCTCCCCGATCCTCCCTGCCGCTCCGGGGTCGCGTCACTTCTACGACGTCGTCGACCACTCGACCGTCTCGCCCGTGCTGGGCGGCACGGAGGGACTCCGCGACCTGGCACGTCAGGCGCACGAGCTCGGCATGGGCCTGATCGCCGACGTGGTGCCCAACCACATGGCGGTGCCAACGCCCGTGTTCCACAACCGCGCCCTGTGGTCGGTGCTCGCCCACGGCCAGGAGTCGCCGTTCGCCCACTGGTTCGACGTCGACTGGTCCTCCGGTGCCGTGCTGATGCCCGTCCTGGGCGAGCGCATCGGCACGGTGCTGTCCTCCGAGCAGCTCACGGTCGACTCGATGGTCGTCCCCGGCGACGAGGCGGCAGGCGAGGTGCCGGTGCTGCGCTACTACGATCACGTCTTCCCCATCCGCCCCGGCACCGAGAACCTGCCGCTCACCGACCTCGTCGCGGAGCAGAACTACCGGCTCGCCTACTGGCGCGTCGCGAACGAGGAGCTCAACTACCGGCGCTTCTTCGACGTCGGCTCGCTGGCCGCAGTCCGCGTCGAGGACCCCGACGTCTTCGAGGCCACCCACCGCGTCCTCGTTGACCTCGTCCTCGAGGGCACGCTCGACGGCCTGCGCGTGGACCATCCCGACGGCCTCGCCGACCCCGAGGGCTACCTCGCGCAGCTGTCCGAGGCCACCGAGGGCGCGTGGATCGTCGTGGAGAAGATCCTCGAGAACGAGGAGCGCCTCCCCTCGACCTGGAAGGTCGCGGGGACGACCGGGTACGACGCGTCGTGGCGCATCGGCGCCCTGCTGCGACGCCCGTCGGGATCCTCGCCGCTGGCCGGCACCATGCACAGAGTGACGGGCGACGCGATGGGCACCCTGCCGTCGATGGTGCTCGAGGCCAAGCGCGAGATCGTCAAGGAGTCGCTGTCGAGCGAGGTCCACAGGCTCGCCACGATCGCCCACTCGATCTGCACGAACGACGTGCGGCTGCGCGACCACACCTGGAGGGCGCTGTACGACTGCCTGCGCGCCATGATCGTGGCGTTCGACCGCTATCGCGCCTACATCCACCCTGAGCGCGCCCCTCACCCCACCTCGCTCGAGGCGATCGACCACGCCGCCTCCCGCGCGCGCACGATGCTCGACAAGGAGCGCCACGAGACGCTCGAGGTCGTCGTCGACCTGCTGAAGGGACTCGAAGTGGGCAGCGCGGGCCAGCGCAGGGAGGCGAGCAGAACGGAGCTGATCACCCGCTTCCAGCAGGCCTGCGGCGCCGTCATGGCCAAGGGCGTCGAGGACACCGCCTACTACCGCTGGACGCACCTGCTGTCGCTGTGCGAGGTGGGCTCCCCCGCGGCCGTGTTCGACCAGTCCGCCGCGCTGATCCACGCGTGGGCCGCGGAGCAGCAGCAGGCCTCGCCGCACTCGATGACCTGCCTGACGACGCACGACATCAAGCGATCGGAGGACGTGCGCGCCCGCCTGAACGTGCTCAGCGAGGCCGCCGAGGAGTGGGACGAGCTCGTGACCGAGCTCCAGGAGCTCACCGCCGAGCTGAAGCCCTCGCTGCTCGACGGCCGCATGGAGAACCTGTGGTGGCAGACGCTGGTCGCCGCCTCGGACGACGAGTCCACCATGGAGTGGGAGCGGCTCGAGGGCTACCTCACCAAGGCGATGCGCGAGGCGAAGTCGTTCACGACGTGGACCGTTGTGGACGACGAGTACGAGAACGCCGTGCTCTGGTTCGCGCAGACCACCCACGCGGATCCGGCCGTCAGGGAGCGCGTGTTCGCGTGGCACAGGGCGCATGCCGCCGGCACGCGCGTCGGAACCCTGAGCCAGAAGGCGCTGCAGCTCACCCTGCCCGGCGTGCCCGACACGTACCAGGGCACGGAGACCCTCGCACCGCTCCTGGTCGACCCCGACAACCGCAGGGAGGTCGATTTCGATGCGCTCGCGGCGACGCTGACGGCCCTGCGGGAGCGCAAGCCCCGCACCCTGGGCGAGGAGAAGCTGCTGGTGACGTCGCGGGCCCTGGCGGTGCGCCAGCGCCAACCCGACGCCTTCATCGGCCCGTCCTCCGGCTATACTCCGGTGCCCTCCTCCTCGTCGCACGCGATGGCGTTCGCGCGCACTGTCGACGAGGAGCCGATGGTGGTGGTCGTCGCCACTCGCCTGGGCTACGAGCTCGACGGACTTGGCGGCTGGCGGTCCCACACGGTCTCGCTGCCTCCTGGCACCTGGGTCGACGCGCTCACCGGCCACGAGTACCCCGAGGGCGCCGTGGAACTGGACACGCTCACCGCATCACACCCCGTCGCGATCCTGGAGAGGACCCGATGATCGCGCGCGTGTGGGCGCCCAAGGCGCAGACGGTGGCGTGCGTCGTCGGCGGCGTCCCGCACCCGATGACCGCAGGCGAGGGCGGCTGGTTCGCCGGGCCCGAGCTCTCGGCCGGGGACGACTACGCGTTCTCGCTCGACGGCAATGACCCGCTGCCCGATCCGCGCAGCGCGTGGCAGCCCCACGGGGTCCACGGCCCCTCGCGCGCATTCGACGCCGCAGCCCACGACTGGTCCGATGGGGCCTGGACGGGCCTGGACGCCCGCGGCGCCGTGACGTACGAGGTCCATGTCGGGACCTTCACGCCCGGGGGCACCCTGGACTCCGCGATCGCGGCGCTCCCGCGACTCGCCGAGGCGGGGATCCAGATGATCGAGCTGATGCCGCTGTCGGCGTTCCCCGGCGAACGCGGCTGGGGATACGACGGCGTCGCGCCCTTCTCCGTGCATGACGTGTACGGCGGACCTGCCGCGCTGCAGCGCTTCGTCGACGCGGCCCACGGCCACGGCCTCGGCGTGACCCTCGACATCGTGTACAACCACCTCGGCCCCGACGGCAACTACCTGTTCCAGTACGGCCCCTACTTCACCGACAAGCACGAGACCCCCTGGGGATGGGCGGTCAACCTCGATCAGGAGGGCTCCGCGGAGGTCCGGCGCTATATCGTCGACAACGCGCTGCGGTGGTTCGCGGACTTCCACATCGACGCCCTCCGGCTGGATGCCGTGCACGCACTCCAGGACGACTCCCCGGTCCATCTGCTGGCCGAGCTCTCCGATGCCGTCGCGGCCCTCGCGGACGAGCAGGGCAGGCCCCTGTCGCTGGTGGCCGAGTCGGACCTCAACGACCCCGCCATGGTGACGCCGACCGCCGTGGGCGGTCTGGGCATGACCGCCCAGTGGAACGACGACTTCCACCACGCCCTCCACGCCTACCTCACTGGCGAGCGCCACGGGTACTACGTCGACTTCGGGCCGGTCGAGGTGCTCGACCACGTGCTGCGCAGCGTGTTCTTCCACGACGGCACCTTCTCGACTTTCCGAGGGAAGACCTGGGGCGCCCCGGTGGCCGATGCGGTCGACAGGCTCCGCTTCGTCGTCTGCGCCTCGAACCACGACCAGGTCGGCAACCGCGCCATCGGCGACCGGCCGTCGGCCACGCTGAGCCCGGGCGCGCAGGCGGCCTCCCTCGCACTCGTGCTGCTCTCGCCCTTCACGCCGATGCTCTTCATGGGCGAGGAGTACGGGGAGCGTGCGCCGTTCCAGTTCTTCACGGATCACGACGAGCCGCTCGGCACCGCGGTGACCGAGGGACGGACCGCCGAGTTCTCGGAGCACGGCTGGGCGGACCTGTACGGCGAGGAGGTGCAGGTCCCTGACCCGCAGGACCCGCAGACGTTCGAGAACTCGCGGATCCACCCCGACGACCTCGACGACGTCCAGGTCGCGCTGCGCCGCTGGTTCGGCGCGGTCATGGCCGCCCGCGCCGATCTCACGGACGAGGCCTGGAACGCGATCCCTGCGACCGCCGCAGAGATCGCGCCGCGCCAGCTCATGGTGAGCGGCCCCGTCGCCGTCTACGCGAACCTGTCGGATGCGCCGATGCCGGTGCCCGGCTCAGCGGTGCGCGCGGTGTTCGGCAGGATCGACGCGAGCGAGTACGGCCACGTGCTCGCGCCTGGATCGGTGGCCATCGCCTAGGGTCGCTCCATGGAGACTCCATGGAGCGCGCCGGTGACTGAGATGCTCCGCGCCGGCGCGGAGACCGATCTCACGTCGTTCGACCGCGGGGGCAAGCACGGCTTCGACGGTGACAAGGCGCTCGGCAAGGCGTACATGAGGGAACGGGGCCGGCACCTCGCGGAACTGCAGGAAAAGCTGTACGCGGCGGGCCGCTCCGGCGAGAGCAGGTCGGTGCTGCTGGTGATCCAAGGCATGGACACCGCCGGCAAGGGCGGGATCGCCAGGCACGTGCTCGGGATGGTCGACCCCCAGGGCGTCACGGTCTCGAGCTTCGGCGTCCCGACCGAGGAGGAGCGCGCGCACCACTACCTGTGGCGCATCGAGCAGCGACTCCCGCGTCCCGGCCGCATCGGGGTATTCGACCGCTCGCACTACGAGGACGTGCTCGTCGTGCGCGTCCACGACCTCGTGCCCCGCGACGTGTGGGAGCCCCGCTACGAGGAGATCAACGCGTGGGAGCAGGAGGTCGTCGCGTCCGGGACCACGATCGTGAAGTGCGCCCTGCTCGTCTCGAAGGACGAGCAGCTCAATCGCCTTGCCGACCGCCTCCACCGTCCCGACAAGTACTGGAAGTACTCGACCTCTGACCTCGACGAGCGCGCCCACTGGGACGACTACCAGCAGGCGTACCAGGCGATGCTGACGCGCACGTCGACCGACCACGCCCCCTGGTACACGATCCCCGCCAACCGCAAGTGGTTCGCCAGGCTGGCCGTGACGGAATTGCTGATCGACGCGCTCGAGCGGCTGGACCTCGAGTGGCCCGAGCCTGACTTCGACCTCGCGCACGAGCGCGCGAGGATCGAGCGCCTACGCCTCACCGGCGGCTAGCGGCCGGCTGGGAGGACTCGGGCGCATCCGTCATCGCCGCGAGCCGCGACAGCGCCCTGTAGTACTTCTTGCGGTAGCCGCCTCGCAGCATCTCCGCGGTGAAGACCGTGCCCAGCGAGTGCCCCGACGCCACGATGCGCACGTCGGCCTCGTAGAGCCGGTCGACGAAGCTCACGAGGCGCAGCGCCTGTGCCTGGTCCTTGAGGGGAGCGACCCCGCGCAGCCCGAGCAGTCGCACGCCCTCGATGTAGGCGCCGTAGCGCGACGGGTGGACGTGCGCGAGGTCCGCGATGAGGTCGTCCCAGTACTCGAGCGCGGCGTCGTCGGCCGCGCACGCGTCGACCACCGCGGCCATCGACGCGGGCTCGGGATCGACGACCTCGCCACGGTGGCGGTAGTCGGGCCCGTCGATCGTCACGACGTCGAACACAGCGGAGATCGCCTGGATCTCACGGGCGAAGTCCGCGGCCGCGAAGCGGCCCTGCCCCAGCGATCCCGGCAGGGTGTTGGAGGTCGCGGCGATCGCGACCCCCGCATCGGACAGCTCGCGCATGAGGCGCGCCATCATGACGGTGTCGCCGGGGTCGTCCAGCTCGAACTCGTCGATGCACACCACCCTGAACTGCTGCAGCGCGGAGCGCGTGGCCTGGAAACCGAGCGCTCCCACCAGGTGCGTGTACTCGACGAAGGTCGCGAAGGCACTCGACTCCTGCGCCCTGGCGATCGAGGCGAGCAGGTGCGTCTTGCCGACGCCGAACCCGCCGTCCAGGTAGAGCCCTCGCCCCACCGACTTGCGGCGGAAGCGCCGCGGCCCGGTCGCCGCCGCGAAGTCGCGGGCAGCGGCGACGGCCTGCGCCTGCGACGGATAGTCAGGGCTGGGCAGGTAGTTCTCGAACGCGCAGCCCGCGAAGTGGGCCGGAGGCCTCAAGGAGGCGATCAGCTCGTCGGCGGAGCTGTGCGGGCGCCGTCCGACGAGCCTGACCGTCATCTGAGGAGTTCCTGCGCGAGCTCGGGGGCCTATGCCTCCGACTCGGTGCGGGCGCCGGACCAGTCGGTGTGGAAGGTTCCCTCGACGTCGACGCGCTGGTACGTGTGGGCGCCGAAGAAGTCGCGCTGACCCTGGATGAGCGCGGCGGGCAGGCGCTCGGCGCGCAGGGCGTCGTAATACGACAGCGACGAGCCGAATGCGGGCACCGGCACTCCGGCCAGCGCTGCCTGCGAGACGACCCTGCGCCAGGCCGAGACGCCCGACGACACCTCGTCGGCGAAGTACGGGTCCACCAGCAGGCTCGGCAGGCTGGGGTTGCGCTCGAACGCCTCGGTGATGCGGTCGAGGAATCGGGCGCGGATGATGCAGCCCTCGCGCCAGATCTTGGCCATGTCGCCCAGGGTGATGTCCCAGCCGAACTCCTCGGAGGCCGCACGGATCTGGTCGAAGCCCTGCGCGTACGCGACGACCTTGGACGCGTACAGCGCCAGGCGGACATCCTCGATGAAGCCCTCGCGGTTGCCGATGTGGAAGTCGTTCGCGTTGCCGGAGAGCGCCTCCCTGGCGGCCTCGCGCTGCGGCACGCTCGACGAGATCGCGCGGGCGAACGTGGCCTCGGCGATGCCGGTGACGGGCACGCCGAGGTCGAGCGCGGACTGCACGGTCCAGCGCCCCGTGCCCTTCTGGCCCGCCTCGTCGACGATGACGTCGACCAGCGGCTTGCCGGTGCGCGGATCCTTGTGCGCGAGCACCTCGGAGGTGATCTCGATCAGGAACGACTCGAGGTCGCCCTCGTTCCACTCGCGGAAGATCTCGGCGATCTCGGCCGGCTCGAGGCGCAGGCCGGCGCGGAGCATGTGGAACGCCTCACCGATGAGCTGCATGTCCGCGTACTCGATGCCGTTATGGACCATCTTCACGAAGTGGCCGGCGCCGTCGGGGCCAACGTGGACGCAGCACGGGGTGCCGTCCTCGGCCTTCGCCGCGATGTCCTCGAGGATTGGGCCGAGCGTCGCGTAGGACTCGGCAGGGCCACCGGGCATGATCGAGGGGCCGTTGAGGGCGCCCTCCTCGCCGCCGGAGACGCCGGAGCCCACGAAGTGCAGGCCGAGGTCGCGCAGCGCGGCCTCGCGGCGGCGCGTGTCCTCGTAGTGCGCGTTGCCCGCGTCGACGATGATGTCGCCCTTGTCGAGCAGCGGGATCAGCGAGTCGATCACGGCATCGGTAGGGCCGCCCGCCTTCACCATCACGACGATGGTGCGGGGAGAGGCCAGCGCGCCGACGAAGTCCTCGAGGGAGTCGCAGCCGATGAAGTCGCCCTCGGAGCCGTGCTCCTCGATGAGCGAGCGCATGCGCTCGGGCGAGCGGTTGTGGACGGCGACGGTGTAGCCGTGCCGAGCGAAGTTGCGGGCGAGGTTGCGGCCCATCACCGCGAGTCCCGTCACACCGATCTGAGCCTGGCCCATGACACTTCCTTACGCTTCGTTTCGAGAACTTCCCGGCCAAGCCTAGACGGAACACCAGCGCGTGGCGCACCCGTGGCCAGCCGTGCCACGAACTAGGCTCGACGCATGACATCGACGGCCGACGCCCCGGCGCCGTTCGCGAATGCGCTGCGGTCCCTGGGCGCGGCGCGGACCCGCCCCGACATCATCCTGCGCGAGGTCCCAGCCCCCACCAGGATGGCCCCGTTCGCCGCGGCCATCGAGGCGGTGCCGGCCGACGAGGACGTCGACGCCTCCGGCAGACTCGTCGTGCTGTACGACCCCGAGTCCCGTGACGTCTGGTCGGGCTCGCTGAGGCTCGTCGCCCTGGTGCGCTCGCACGTGGAGGCGGAGATCGGCGACGACTCGCTCTGGCCGCAGGTCGCCTGGTCGTGGCTCACCGACGCGCTGTCCGATGCGCCTCACGAGGCCCGTGGCGGCACCGTCACCCGGGTGGTCTCGCAGGGCTTCGAGGACATCTCCGCCGCGGATCCCGACGTCACCGTCGAGATCCGCGCCTCCTGGACTCCCTCGTCCGACGACCTCGAGCAGCACGTGAGGGCATGGACGGACCTGCTCGCGGCATGCGCGGGAATGCCGCCCCGCCCGCACGCGGTGGCGACCTCATGAGCGACTCCCCTGGCGAGGCATCGGCCACGGTGCAGGACGAGGCGCCAGAGCGCGAGGTCATCGCCCTCACGGAGCCTGCCGACGGCGTGCCCGACGTCATCGCCGACCCCGCCGAGATCCCCGCGATCGCCGCGCGGCTGGCGGCGGGCACGGGCCCGATCGCGGCCGATGCCGAGCGCGCCTCAGGCTTCAAGTACGGCCAGGACACGTACCTGGTGCAGCTGAGGCGAGCTGGCGTCGGGACGCTGCTGATCGACTCGGCCGCCTGCCCCGACCTGAGCGCTCTCGCGGAGGCTGCCGGCGAGGCCGAGTGGGTGCTGCACGCGGCGAGCCAGGACCTCCCCGGCTTCCGCGACCTGGGCATGGTGCCGGCGAAGGTCTTCGACACCGAGCTCGCCGCCAGGCTGCTCGGGTGGCCCAAGGTGGGGCTCGCGGCCGTCGTCGAGCACGTCCTTGGCCTGCGACTCGCGAAGGAACACTCGGCACAGGACTGGTCAACGCGACCGCTCCCGCACGCCTGGCTGGTCTACGCCGCCCTGGACGTCGAGGTGCTCGTCGAGGTGCGTGACTTCCAGTGGGCGGAACTCGTGGCGACAGGCAAGGACCAGTGGGCGCTCCAGGAGTTCGAGGCCGTGCGCACGGCCGAGCCTCCCGCCCCCAAGCCCGATCCCTGGCGTCGCACGTCAGGCGCGCACGCGCTCAAGGACCGCAGGCAGCTCGCGGTCGTGCGCTCCCTGTGGCGCGCAAGGGACGCCGAGGCCCGGCGTCGCGACGTCACGCCGGGCCGGGTCATCCGCGACCAGGCGATCGTCGCGGCGGCTCAGGCGCTTCCCCGCAGCCTCGACGCCCTCTACGAGGTCCGCGAGTGGCAGTCGCGTGGCACGCGGCGTCGTGCGAAGGACTACTACCCCGCGATCGCCGAGGCGCTGGCGCTGCCGAATGACGAGCTCCCAACGCGCCGCGGCCCCCGCACCGACGCACCCCCGCCGCCGCGCGCGTGGGCCGATCGCAATCCGGAGGCCGATGCGAGGCTCAAGGCCGTGCGTCCTGTCATCACCGCGCTGAGCGAGGAGGTCTCCACCCCGGCGGAGAACCTGCTCCAGCCCGACGCCCTGCGACGCAGCGCCTGGGAGTTCCCCGACGCGGAGCCGCCGGCCGATGTCGAGGTCTGGGTGCGCGCCTTCCTCGCCGGGCGCGGGGCGCGCCAGTGGCAGATCGACCTCACCGCCCCGCTCATCGCCGAGGCGTTCGCGAATGCCGAGGTCGCGCCGGACGACGCTGAGGAAAGCGCGCCAGCGGACGGCTGACGCCACACGGTTGTCGCGGGTTACGCCTCGGTGTCGAGCGCCTGCAGCGCGTCAGCCGCGATCGCGCTCGGGTCAAGCCCGATGCGGTCGACGATCTGAGCCCGGGACGCGTGATCGAGGAACTCGCGGGGGATACCGCGGTGGATCCACTGCGCGTCGTGGCCGGCGAGGCGTGCGAACTGCGCCCACTCCTCCCCCAGGCCCGCGTCGGTCAGCCCGTCCTCGACCGTGACGACCAGCTCGGCCGAGCCGAGCGCGTCGAGCAGGCCGCTGGGCACGGGGTGCGCCCACGTCGCGGACACTGCCGCCACCGAGTGGCCGTCCGCCGCGATCTTCGCGGCGACATCGATCGCCGTGGCGGCCATCGATCCCAGCCCGGCGACGATCACGCGCGGGTCCGCGCCGTGCTCGGCGATGACGTCGACGTCGTCGATGCTGCGGATCGCGGGGATCGGATCGCCGACAGGACCCTTCGGGTAGCGCACGACCGTGGGCGCGTCGTCGATTTCGAGCGCCTCGCGGAATGCTTCCCGGAGCGTGCCGGCGTCGCGGGGCGCCGCCAGGCGCAGGCCGGGAACGTGGCGCAGCAGCGCCATGTCCCACATGCCGTTGTGGCTGGGCCCGTCGTCTCCGGTGATGCCTGCCCTGTCGAGCATGAACGTCACGCCTGCCTTGTGGAGCGCGACGTCCATCAGCACCTGGTCGAACGCCCGGTTGAGGAAGGTCGCATACACCGCGAACACAGGGTGGAGGCCGGCGAACGCGAGGCCGGCCGCGGACGTGACCGCGTGCTGCTCCGCGATGCCGACGTCGATCACCCTGTCGGGGAACTCGTCGGCGAACGGCTGCAGGCCCACCGGTGCGAGCATCGCGGCGGTCATCGCGACGACGTCCTCGCGCTCCCGGCCGGCGCGGACCATCTCCTCGGCGAACACCTTCGTCCAGCCGAAGCGCGAGGGCTCGATCGGCAGCCCGGTCTCGGGGTGGATCTTGCCCACGGCGTGGAAGCGGTCGGCGTCGTCCTGCTCGGCTGGCATGTAGCCGCGGCCCTTCTGGGTCACGACGTGGACGATCACGGGCTGGCCGAAGTCCTTGGCGTGCTGCAGAGCGCGCTCGAGCTGACCCATGTCATGGCCGTCGACCGGCCCGACGTACTTGAGCCCGAGGTCCTCGAACATGCCCGACTCGGCCACGAGCCCCTTCACCGCGCGCTTGCCGTGCCGCACGGTCTGGTACGCGAACTCGCGGACGCGCCCGCGTCCCTCGAAGTTGCGCTTGCCCCACTCGAAGAACTGCTCGTACCTGCGGTCGGTGCGGATGAGGTCGAGCCGCTGGGCGAGGCCGCCGATCGTCGGCGCGTAGGACCTGCCGTTGTCGTTGACCACAATGACGACGCGGTCCTTGGACGCCGCGAGCGAGTTGAGGGCTTCCCATGCCATGCCGCCGGTGAGCGCGCCGTCGCCGATGACGGGGACGACGGTGCGGTCGTGCTCGCCCGCGAGCGAGTAGCCCCGAGCGATGCCAGCCGCCCACGACAGGGCCGTCGACGCGTGGGAGTTCTCAACCACGTCGTGGACGGACTCGGAACGCTGCGGGTAGCCCGCGACGCCACCGCGCTTGCGCAGCTCGGAGAAGTCCTGCCGGCCCGTCACCAGCTTGTGCACGTAGCTCTGGTGTCCGGTGTCGAAGACGATCGTGTCCCGCGGCGAGTCGAACACCCGGTGGAGCGCGAGAGTGAGCTCGACGACGCCCAGGTTAGGGCCCAGGTGGCCACCGGTGCGCGACACCGACGCGACCAGGTAGTCCCTGATCTCGTCGGCGAGCGCGTCCAGCTGCTCGGGCGTCAGCCCCTTGAGGTCCACGGGACCGTGGATCGCGCCGAGCATGCCGGCGCCGTCGTCGTCACTCACGTCTCTCACCCTAGGTGAACGGTTGCCGTGCGGGAAACGCGCCAGCGCCGCTACGCGGCGAGCGAGCGCAGCACGTACTGCAGGATGCCGCCGTGGCGGAAGTACTCCGCCTCACCAGGGGTGTCGATGCGCACGGTGGCGTCGAACGACACCGCCGTGCCGTCGGCCTTGGTCGCGGTCACCGGCAGCGTCGCGGGGTGCTCCCCCGCGCTGAAGGCGGAGACCCCGGCCACGTCGAACATCTCCGTGCCGTCCAGGCCGAGCGACTCGGCCGTCTGGCCCGCCGGGAACTGCAGCGGGAGCACGCCCATGCCGATCAGGTTGGAGCGGTGGATGCGCTCGAACGACTCCGTGATGACGACGCGGACGCCCAGCAGCCTGGTGCCCTTGGCTGCCCAGTCGCGGGACGACCCGGTGCCGTACTCCTTGCCGGCGAGCACGACGAGGGGGGTCCCCTGATCGGCGTACGACTGCGCGGCGTCGTAGATCGCGTCGACCTCGCCGGTCACGAAGTTGCGGGTGTAGCCGCCCTCGATGCCGGCGCCGTCGTTCTCCGCAGCCAGCAGCTTGTTGCGGATGCGGATGTTCGCGAACGTGCCGCGGATCATGACCTCGTGGTTTCCGCGGCGCGAGCCGTAGGAGTTGAAGTCCTTAGCGGAGACTCCGTGCTCGGCGAGGTACCTGCCGGCGGGGCTGTCGGTCTTGATCGCGCCGGCAGGGCTGATGTGGTCCGTCGTGGTCGAGTCGCCAAGGAAGGCGAGGACCCTGGCCCCGGCGATGTCCTCGACGGGGGCCGGCTCGGCGCCCATCCCCTCGAAGAACGGGGCCTTCCGCACGTACGTCGAGTCCTCGTCCCAGACGAACAGGTCGCCGTCGGGCGTGGGGAGCGACTGCCAGCGCTCGTCGCCTGCGAACACGTCGGCGTAGTCGTCCTTGAACATCTCCTGGGTGATCGCCGACTGGATGGTGGACTCCACCTCGGACGGCTCGGGCCAGATGTCCTTGAGGAAGACGTCGTTGCCGTCCGCATCCTGTCCCAGCGGCTCCGACTCGAAGTCGAAGTCCATGGTCCCGGCCAGGGCGTAGGCGATGACGAGCGGCGGCGACGCGAGGTAGTTCATCTTCACGTCGGGGTTAATGCGGCCCTCGAAGTTGCGGTTGCCGGACAGTACGGAGACGACCGCGAGGTCATTGTCGTTGACCGCCTGCGAGACCTCCTCGGGCAGCGGGCCGGAGTTGCCGATGCACGTCGCGCAGCCGTAGCCCACGAGGTGGAACCCGAGCGCCTCGAGGTCGGGCCAGAGGCCGGCCTTCTCGTAGTAGTCCGTGACGACCTGCGAGCCCGGCGCCATCGAGGTCTTGACCCACGGCTTACTCGCGAGGCCCTTGGCATGCGCATTGCGGGCCAGCAGGCCCGCAGCGATCATCACCGAGGGGTTCGAGGTGTTGGTGCACGAGGTGATCGAGGCGATCACCACGGCGCCGTGGTCGAGCGAGGTGGCGGTGCCGTCCTCCATCGTCAGCGGCACGTGCTTGTGGGGCCGCGTCGCCGTCGTCGTGGCGACGGGGGCGGCGGCGGGCTCGGACTCCGACACCTCGACCGCGATCGGGTCGGACGCCGGGAAGCTCTCCTCGACCGACTCGTCGAGCGCGGTGTGGGGCACCTCCTCGTGGGCGGCGTAGTCGAGGATCGAGTTGCCGAACGACTCCTTGGCCTGGCTCAGCTCGATGCGGTCCTGCGGGCGCTTGGGGCCGGCGATCGACGGCACGACGGTCGACAGGTCGAGCTCGAGGTACTCGGAGAAGACGGGCTCGATGTAGTCGTCGGCTTGCGGGTCGTGCCACATGCCCTGGAGCTTCGCGTACTTCTCGACCAGAGCGACCTGGTGCGCATCGCGCCCGGTGAGCAGCAGGTAGTCGAGGGTGACGCCGTCGATCGGGAAGATCGCGGCCGTCGAGCCGAACTCGGGGCTCATGTTGCCGATGGTGGCGCGGTTCGCGAGCGGGACCGCGCCCACGCCCTCGCCGTAGAACTCGACGAACTTGCCCACGACGCCGTGCGCACGGAGCATCTGCGTGATGGTGAGGACCACATCCGTCGCGGTGGCTCCCGCGGGGATCTGCCCGGTGAGCTTGAAGCCCACCACCTTGGGGATCAGCATCGAGACCGGCTGGCCGAGCATCGCGGCCTCCGCCTCGATTCCGCCCACGCCCCAGCCCAGCACGCCCAGGCCGTTGACCATGGTGGTGTGCGAGTCCGTGCCCACGCACGAGTCGGGGTAAGCCTGCGTCGCGCCGTCGCTCTCGCGGGTCATGACGCCCCTGGCGAGGTACTCGATGTTGACCTGGTGGACGATGCCGGTACCCGGCGGGACGACCTTGAAGTTGTCGAACGCGCCCTGCCCCCAGCGCAGGAACTGGTAGCGCTCGCGGTTGCGCTCGTACTCGATGTCGGTGTTGAGCTTGAGCGCGTCCTTGCGGCCGAACACGTCGATCTGCACGGAGTGGTCGATGACCATCTCGGCGGGCGCGAGCGGGTTGATGATGCTCGGGTCGCCACCCAGCTCGGACACTGCCTCACGCATGGTGGCGAGGTCCACGACGCAGGGGACGCCCGTGAAGTCCTGCATCACCACGCGTGCCGGGGTGAACTGGATCTCGGTGCTCGGCTCTGCCTTGGGGTCCCACGCGGCGAGCGCCTTGACGTGGTCGGCGGTGATGTTGGCGCCGTCCTCCGTGCGCAGCAGCGCCTCGGCGAGGACCTTGAGCGAGTACGGCAGCTTCTCCAGACCAGGGACGGCTCCGAGCCGGAAGACCTCGTAGGTGGTCTCGTCGACCTTCAGTTCCGACTTCGCCCCCAGGCTGTCGATGCTCATCCGTCCTCCTTGATTGTCGGTGTGCTCCGGAGCGCCAGTCTATCGACCGGCTGCGACCTAGGTCCCCGTGCGACGCGAGAAGAACGCCACAGTTTCAACGTGATGCGTCATGGGGAACATGTCGAGCGCCGTCGCGTCCACCAGGTCGTAGCCCCGCTCGGTCAGCAGCCGCGTGTCGCGCGCCAGCGCGACCGGGTCGCATGCGACGTACACCAGGCGCGTCGCCTCGAGTGCGGTGAGCGCGTCGAGCGTGCCACGTCCAGCGCCCGACCGCGGCGGGTCGAGCACCACGGTGTGGTCCAGGCCGGCGTCGCGCGCCTGCAGGAACCGACGCGTGTCCGCCCGCACGATCTCCAGCCCGCTGGCGTCGTGCGCGTTGCGGCGGGCCGAGCGCACTGCGCCCGCATCGGCCTCGACGGCGGTGACGCGGTGGCCGAGCGTCGCGAGCGGCACCGCGAACAGGCCCGCGCCGGCGTACAGGTCCAGGACGGGGACGTCGGGCTCGACCCTGCGGAGCACCTCGGACAGCAGCGCCTCGGCGGCGCCCACGTGGACCTGCCAGAAGCCGGTCGCGTCGACGGTGAACTCCCACTGCCCGTGGTCGTTCTCGACCTCGTGGACCACGCGCCGTCTGGCGTTCGGACGGGTGTCGGGCCTGGCCCCGCGGCGCGGCACGTCGTCCACCAGGACCACGGGCTCGCCCCTGCTGCCGGTGGCGACGACAATGCCGGCCCCGGCATCGGCCCTGACCGCCAGCAGCGCCTCCTCCACCGCTCTGGTGGCGAGCGGCATCGCCTCGAGCGCCCTGAGCTCCTCGGAGCGGTGCACATGCATCGCGGCCCTGCCGTCGGCGTCCGCGGTCGCCGTGACCCTCGTGCGCCACCTGAGGCCCTCGGGCGCACCGGGGACGGCGCGCACCTCGCCGGGGAACTCACGGCCCGCAAAGCGCTCGAACGACTCGTCGAGCACCCTCCCCTTCCACCGGCGCTGGGCGGGCAGCGACACGTGGCCCAGCTCGGCTCCGCCGACTCCCCCAGGTCCCGCCTCCGGCCACGGGTGGCTCACCCTGTCGGGTGACGCCTCGAGGATCTCGACGGCGTCGGCCCGCCAGAAGCGCGCATCGGCCCCGGTCTCCGTGAACTCGGCCACCACGCGCTCGCCAGGGATGGCGTGCCGGACGAATACCACTCGGCCCTCGTGACGCGCGACGCAGTGCCCGCCATGGGCGGGGGCGCCGACGACCAGCTCAGCCGCGGGCATCTTCGGACAGCTGCCAGGGCACGGCCGAGACCACGACGCCGGGCACGTCCAGCAGTAGCGCGCGCAGGCGCGCCGACTCGCGGTTGTGCAGGAAGGTCTCCCACCAGCGGCCGACGATGAACTCGGGGACGTACACGACGACCACCTCGCGCTCGTTGCGGCGGTGCCACGAGGTGACGTAGTCGAGCACTGGGGTGATGAGATCGCGGGTGGGAGCGTCGATCATCACCAGCTTCACGCCGGGGTCGTGCAGCATCCACGCCTCGCGCATCTGCTCCGACTCCTCGGGACCGGTCACGACCGCGAGCGCCTCGATCGTCGAGTGCCGCGCCGCCCTCGCGTACGACAGCGCGCGCAGCGCCGGCTTGTTGACGTCGAGAACGAGCACGATTCCGTGGGTCGACGAGGGCAGCGGGAACGGCCCGTCCTCCTCGCGGAGCTGGACGTCGTCGTTGACCGCCGCGTAGTGGCGGCTGATGAGCATCATCGCGACGACGAGCAGCGCGATCACCGCGATGGTGGCCCACGCGCCGTAGAAGAAGTTGAAGACCAGCACGACGGCCCACACGGCGATCGACACGATCGCGGCGATCACGTGGACCAGCCTGGTGAGCGCCAGCCTGCGGATCCGGCCGGGGGCGGTCGCGAGCGCGAGCCTCTTCGACATCAGCCGGATCATGCCGATCTGGCCCAGGACGATCGCGACGAAGACGCCGACCACGTACATGTGGATGAGCCGCTCGATGTCGGCGCCAGTGGCGATGACGACGATCGCCGCGGCGATCGACACGGCGGCGACGCCGCCGCGAATCACCTGCTCGTCGCTCTTCGCCGTCAACTGCGACGGGAGATAGCCGTCGCGGGCCAGGGCCGCCGTCAGCGTGGTGAAACGCTTGTACGTCGTGGAGCTCGCCGCGTAGAGCACGACCATCGCCACACCGGCCACGATCCACGCGAGCCAGTCTCCGGCGACCCGCTCGGCCACCTGCAGCACGACGGGGCCGTCCACCCACCCGGTGACGCGGTAGGTCCACGCCAGCCATGCCACGGCGAAGAAGGACCCGGCGGCGGCGAGCGTGGCGATCATCACGGTGCGCCCGGCTCGCACCCCGCGGGGGGCCTTGTGGTACGGACCCGAGACCGCGAGGTGCTCCATGCCGGTCACCATCACCGCGCCGGAGGAGATCGCGCCTGCGTACGCTATGAGCGCCGTGATCACCGTCGCCGAGCCCGGCTGGAGCGGCTCGATCTCGATCAGCGCCGCCCTGAGGGCGCCCATGGCGAGCAGGGTCACGATGACCGCGAGCAGCGCGAAGAAGCCGAACACCGACAGGCGCACCTGAGTGCGGGACCCGCGCAGGGCGCCGAGCGCCAGCAGGCCGATCAGGACCAGGGCGATCACGACCTGCCAGTCCCCGAACCAGGGCACGACGTGCGCGAGGACTGCAGCCGCGGCGGACACCGAGACGGCCACGGTGAAGAAGTAGTCGACCAGCAGCGCAGCACCGGTGAACACGCCGAGTCGCGGGCCGAGCTCCTCGCGGACGAGCTGATAGTCGCCGGACGCGTCGGGCCTGGCGCGCACATGCGAGCGGTACGCGAGGGCCAGCAGCAACATGATGCCGACGACCGCTCCCGCCATCGCGGGGATCGCGCCGGCCTGGTTGCCCCCGCGCAGGGCGTCCACCACCGCATCGGGCGCGTAGACGACCGTCGAGAGCATCGAGATGCCGAACACGGGCAGGGCGAGTCGCGTCAGCCAGCGCTCGCGCCCGAGGCGCGTCGACGCGTCCTCGGGGCTCAGCAGTCGACCGAGCGCTGACCAGAACCGGTGCACGACGTATCATCCTAGGCCGATGCGGTATAGCGTGGGTCCTCGTGCACATCGTGATCATGGGATGCGGCCGCACCGGCGCCGCTCTGGCCACGGAGTTCGAGGCGCGCGGCCACACCGTCGCCATCATCGACCGAACGTCTGACGCGTTCCGCCGCCTCCCCTCGGGCTTCTCGGGGCAGAAGATCACCGGCATCGGCTTCGACCGGGAGACACTGCAGACCGCCGGTGTCGAGGGCGCTTACGGCTTCGCCGCGGTGTCGTCGGGCGACAACTCCAACATCCTCGCGGCGCGCGTCGTGCGCGAGACCTACGGAGTCGACAACGTCGTCGCGCGCATCTCGGATCCAGGACGCGCCGCCGTCTACCGCAGGCTCGGCATCACCACCGTGGCGCCGGTGCCGTGGACCAGCGCGCAGATCGTCTCGCGCCTGCTGCCAGGTGGGCACGACGAGCTGTTCCGCGACGAGGCCGCCGGCGTCGTCGTCGCGAGGCTCAGCTTCCACGACGCGTGGATCGGCCGTCCCGTCCTCGAGCTCGGCGCCGCCGTCGGAGGCTCGGTCTCCTACGTGGTGCGCTTCGGGGACGCGATGTTCCCCGATGCCACCTCGGCTCTCCAGGACGGCGACGAGGTCGTCGTCGCCATGCCGATCGACGCGCTGCGGCAGGCCGTGCTCACGGCCGCGACGTCACCGGAGGAGGAGCGATGAAGGTCCTCATCGCCGGAGCGGGATCGGTCGGGCGCTCGATCGCCACCGACCTCCTGGCCCACGGCCACCAGGTCACGATCATCGACATCAACCCCGCGGCGATGCGCGTCGCGCAGGTCGCCGAGGCCGACTGGGTGCTCGGCGACGCGTGCGAGTTCCACACGCTGAACGACTCCGGTGTCGACGAGATGGACGTCGTCGTGGCCGCGACGGGCGACGACAAGGTCAACCTGGTGGTGTCGTTCCTCGCCAAGACGGAGTTCGGCGCGCCCCGCACGGTGGCGCGCGTGTCGAACCCGCGCAACGAGTGGATGTACGACGCCCAGTGGGGCGTCGACGTGGCCGTGTCGACGCCGCGCATCATGACCGCGATGGTGGAGGAGGCGGTCGCCGTCGGCGATGTCGTCAGCGTGTTCACGCTGCGTCAGTCCGGCGCGTCCATCGCAGAGGTCACGCTGCCCGCGGACTCCCCGATCGCCGGGACCCTGGTCGGGGACATCGCCTGGCCCGCCGACGTGGTGCTGTCGTGCATCATCCGCAGCGACAGGACCTTCGTGCCCACCGCGTCCGACAGCCTCGAGGGACACGACGAGCTGCTGTTCATCGTGGGCTCTGAGGCTGATCCTCAGGACCTGGACGCGGTCCTGCATCCCGCACCATCGCCCACACCACCCACAGAGTGAGCGCGTAGAGCGGCAGCCCCATCACCAGGCGCGCGACACCGAGCGCCGCCACCTGATCGGCGAGGTAGAGCGGCACCTGCACCGCGAGCTTGAGCACGAAGAGGCTCAGCAGCACCGCGCTGGCGCCCTGCATCCGACGGCGCGCATGCCGGTCCTCGCGCCACACGGAGCCACGGCTGGTGACGAGGCCCCACACGACGCCCACGACCGGCCATCCGACGATCATCGAGATCCCGATGCCGAGGGCGTAGGCCGCGTTCAGGTACAGACCCGGCACGTAGAAGCCCTCGGGCTCGCCCACGAAGAAGGCCCACGCGGCGCCGATCGCCACTCCGATCGCGCCCGACAGCGCCTGGCGGATGGGCTGTCGCTGGAACAGCCTCACGACTATCAGCACCGCCATCGTGGCGACGGCCGCGATCACCGGGATCTGGAAGCCCCCGTCGATGACGAAGGCGATGACGAAGGCGATTCCCGGGAGGGAGGACTCGACGACCCCGCGCCAGCCTCCCACCGTGTCCGAGACTGAGAACTCGTCGGCGAACGCCTCGGCCATCGGCCCGCGCGGCTGCCCGGGCTGCGGCGCGGCGTCGTCTACCGGCACAGGAGCTCGTACCGGGGGTTGAAGATGCGGGTGCGTCCCTCGTCGATGCGGAACCGCCCCGACAGCGTCACGGTCGCGCCGGGCACGATGCCGGGCACGGAGCGTCGTCCCAGGAAGACGGCGTCGACCCGGCCGGTGCCGTCGTCGATGCGTGCCGTCATCTGCGCGGGTCCGCTCGCTGGCTCGATCTCGACGGCCACGACGCGACCCGAGATGCGGTCGACGGCGCGGTCGGCGATCTCGGCGACCGGGGTGGCGCCGACGAGGGGCTCGGTGGCGGTCATGAGGACAGCCCCGTGGATCCGAAGCCGCCCGCTCCCCTGGCGGATCCGGGGAGCTCCTGCGCCTCGAGGAAGCGCGCATGCTCGACTCGCTGGATCACCAGCTGCGCGATACGGTCGCCAGCCGAGAGCCTGACAGGCTGAGAGGAGTCGGTGTTGAGCAGCGTCACGGAGATCTCCCCGCGGTAGCCGGCGTCGACGGTGCCAGGGGCGTTCACGATCGTGACCCCTGAGCGGGACGCGAGACCCGAGCGCGGGTGCACGAAGGCGGCGAAGCCGTCCGGCAGCGCGATCGAGATGCCCGTCGGGACCGTCGCTCGCTCACCGGGGGCGAGCTCGACGTCGACGCGGGTGGTGAGATCCGCCCCGGCGTCCCCCGGCAGCGCATACGCGGGCAGGGGCACGTCGGGGCTGGTGCGCGTCACGAGGACGTCGACCGTCTCCATCGAAGCGGGTCCGGGCGTCAGCCCGCGCACTCCGTGCAGATCGGGGTGTCGCCCTTGAAGGTCGCCAGCTGGCTCCGGTGGTGGACCAGGAAGCAGCTGCCGCAGGTGAACTCGTCCTGCTGGGCGGGCAGGACGCGGACCGACAGCTCCTCGTTGGAGAGGTCGGCGCCGGGGAGCTCGAAGCCCTCGGCCGCGTCCGCCTCGTCCTCGTCGACGACGCCGGAGCTCTTGTCGTTGCGTCGCGCCTTCAACTCCTCGATCGAGTCTGCGGAGAGCTCGTCGTCGGTCTTGCGCGGTGCGTCGTAGTCAGTCGCCATGGTGTCCTTTCACTGTGGTGGGCTACCGGTCAAGCCTCAGCGGCCGCCCGATATTCCCACCAGCGCAGGCATTGTGCACCATGCGCGCCGAAAATGCGACTCCCGCGGACCCGCTCGGGGACGCCTGCCGCTCCTGCTACCACGGGAGGTCTGCCCCCGCGGAGGTCAGCAGCCCCGTGAATGCGTCCCACACCCGGTCCCCAGCGACGACGGTGATGCCCTCGTCGGGGGCGCCTCCCGAGAGGTTCCCGACCCTCATGCCCGCCTCGGAGGCCACGAGCACGCCGGCAGCCAGGTCCCAGGCGTTGAGGCCGCGCTCGTAGTAGGCGTCGAGCGTGCCGTCGCCCGTCATGCACAGGTCGATAGCCGCGGAGCCGATGCGGCGGATGTCCCGCACCGAGCCGATCAGCCGTGCGACGGTCGCGGCCTGCGCCTCCCGCCGTTCGGCCACGTAGCCGAAGCCTGTGCCCACGAGCGTGGTGGACAGGTCGGGGACGCTGTCACGGCGGATGGTCTCGCCGTCGCGGGTGGCGCCGAGGCCGCGGGCAGCGGCCCACACGGTGCCGGTGCCGGCGGCGACCGCGGCCGCCTCCGACGTCCACTCCCCTGTCGTGGGCGTGCCGCTGACAGCGGCGATGGAGACCGCGAAGTACGGCAGTCCGTAGAGGTAGTTGACGGTGCCGTCGATCGGATCGACCACCGAGGTGATGCCGGTCGAGCTCTCGGTCGTGTCGCCCTCCTCGCCCAGCACGCCGTCGCCGGGACGGAGCTCAGCGAGTCGCGCGCGGATCAGCTCCTCGGCCGCGGTGTCCATCTGCGTGACGATGTCCGCGTCCGACGACTTCGTCGTGGTGACCCGAGCAGCGGCCCGCCCCTTCACGACCAGATCTCGCGCCTCAAGGGCGACGGTGACGGCGATGTCTCTCAGCTCTGCGCTCATGGGCCCTATCGTGCCGGATCGGGGGCGCAGCGCGGGCGGACGGCAGTCCTACGCCCCCGACGGCCGATGCGCGACACGGCCTACCGCAATCCGCGGGACCGTGGTAGGCGCGTGGCACCCTGAGGGCATGACAGGACTGACGGCGAGCCCGGGCCAGGACGGCACCCACCTGGTGCTGACCGACGAGGACGGCCGCACGTACCGCCTCGACCTCACGGCCGACGTGCGCAGGATGGTGCGCGAGACGCGTCCCAGCGCTCAGGCGCCAGCGGAGCCCGAGGCCCCCACTCTCGGGCCGCGCGAGATCCAGCGCCGCATCCGGGGCGGTCTCGACCCTGCCGACATCGCCGAGCTCACCGGCGCCGACCTGGTACAGATCGAGCGCTACGCCGCGCCGGTGATGGCCGAGCGCGCGTACGTCGTCGAGTCCGCGCAGTCCGTCCGCATCGGCCACCAGTCGGACGTGCCCGTGCTGGGAGAGCTCGTCGCGCACAGGCTCGCGACCCGCGGCATCAGCCACGGCGTGACGTGGCTGTCCTGGCGCGAGGAGGGTGAGCCGTGGTCGGTCGCCGTGGACTTCCCGGTCTCGGGCCGCACGACCAGGGCCGAGTGGCACTTCGACCCCGCCACCGGAGCCCTCGACGCCCGCGACGACGAGGCGCGGTGGCTGACCGAGACCGAGCTGCTCGACGCGCCCATCCCGGCACGCCACCTGTCCGTCGTGGACGAGTCCGCGCCGCTGGCAGAGAGCCGTCCCGTCCCCGTGACGGCCGCGCCGCACGACCCCGAGTCTCCGACGGAGCTCCTGCTGTCCGATCTGGGCGAGCGCCGCGGGCAGCGCGACGCGGCTGACGACCTCGACCTCGATGCGGACGACGACCTGTTCGACGGTTTCGGCCCCCTCGCGGGACGCTCGGGCTCCGACGTGAGCTTCGTGGCGTCGCGGCCCGAGAAGGAGGAGGCTCCCGAGGCCGCTGCGCCTGTCGAGCCTCCGGTGGCCCAGGACCCGACGCCGACGCCTCCCGGCGGCGAGTCGCGGTCGCGTCGCGGCAATCGCGCGAAGGTGCCGAGCTGGGACGAGATCGTCTTCGGCGCCAAGAACGACTAGGCGCCTCACGCCACCGTCGTCAGCAGCGGCACCTCGACCTCGTCAGGGGTCATCGATCCGTGCATTCCCGGCAACGACATCGCCGAGCCGCTGTGCACCCGCGAGTCCACGAGTCTGGCCCTGCCTGCCATCGCGACGATCACGTCCCCGAGTCTGGGCGCCACGTGATCTGACACGGGGCCGAACCACCCGGCGGCCACCGCCTCGGCCCGGGTCGCCACCAGCGCGTCCCCACCCAGGTGCTCCTGCCAGCGCTCGGCGACCACGTCGGGCTCGTGACCGGGCTGGAGATGGACGTGCGTCGCGCGCGGCTCACCCGCCACCATGGCGACGCCGGACCGCAGCGCGGGCTCCCCGGCGATGTCCCACATCGGCGCATCTGCGGTGTTGACCATCCCGTGGTCGGACGTGAGGATGACGAGCGTCCCTGACGGGAGGCGGCGCAGCAGCTGGGAAATCAGGCCGTCGATCTCCTCGAGCTGGTCGATCCAGGCGTGCGATCCCCAGCCGTGCGCGTGGCCGATCGCGTCGACCGCACCCCAGTAGCTGTAGGTGACGCCCGGCACACGGGCCGCCCGCACGGTGGCGTCGATCCAGTCGTCGCCCGTAGTGATTCCGACGAAGTCGGCGCCGCGCAGGGCCGCTGTCGTGAGTCCCGAGCCGCCGAACTTCGCCCGGCCCACGTGGGTGAAACTCAGCCCGCACTCAGCAGCCTGCTCGAACACGGTGGGCTGCGACTGCCAGGTGCGCGCGTCCGGCAGACCGTCCCACGACACGAGATTGCCGAGGCGCCCCTCCCCGACCCTCGCGGTGTAGCCCGTCATGCCGGTCGCTCCAGCGGCCAGGCCGGTGCCGAGAGTCGTGAGGGAGGTCGCCGTCGTCGACGGGAAGCCCGCTCTGATGGCGCCATCGCCCAGCCCGATGAGAGTCCTGGCATGGCCGCGCATCGCGTCCAGCTGGCGCCGGCCGAGGCCGTCGACCAGCACGACGACAACGGAGCGCGCGCTGGGGAGCCCGAGCGCCAGCACGTCGGCGGCGGCGTCCCTCACCATGACGGCGTCCTCGGCGCCGGCGGCTGCGAGCGCGGCTGGCAGCACCGACCGCAGGTCGACGGCGGCCTCGTCCGGCGGCGTGAGGCCGCGCTCGAGCGCCCGTGCGGCGAGCGTCACGCAGCGCGGCCGATCGCCGCCTGCACCTCTCGCGCGAAGGAGGACAGCGCGCGCACCGCGTCCTCGCCGTCGGCGACGGCGCTCACGCGCACGAGCACGTCGTCGCCCGCAAGCGCGCCCGTGTAGCCGTGGTCGGCCTCGCAGCTCTCGTCGCCGCACGTGGCCGGCTCCAGGTCGATGCGCCGATGCATGGGCCACGTGACCGCCAGCACCAGCTCGGTCGGGGTGTCGGTCTCCTTGAAGGCCTCGGGGCGCTCGACCACGTGCGTGAGCGCCATG
>JAUIBG010000172.1 GCA_030428165.1 Actinomycetes bacterium | reverse complement strand
CCCCTGAACGGGTTGGCGATCATCATGTGCGAGACGTTCTCGAACTGACGCTCCTGCGGGAGCGGCCGCCTGCTGACGCCGCTCTCGAGCTTGCGCAGCGCCGAGGCGAGCGCGAGCGGGTCGCCGGTGAGGTCCGCGCCGGAGCGGTCGGCCTCGTACTCGCGCGAGCGGGAGATCGCGAGTCGGATCAGCGTCGCGGCGATGGGCGCGAGCAGCATCATCGCGATCAGCGCGAAGACGTTGCGGTCACGGCCGCCGCCCAGGAACAGCGCCCACTGCGCGACCATCGTGATGATGCCGGCGAACGCAGCCGCCACCGCGCTGATGAGGATGTCGCGGTTGTAGACGTGCTGCAGCTCGTGGCCCAGCACGCCGCGCAGCTCTCGCTCGTCCAGGATCTGCAGGATGCCTGTGGTGCAGCAGACTGCGGCGTTGCTCGGATTGCGCCCGGTCGCGAACGCGTTGGGCTGCGTCGCGGGAGAGACGTAGAGACGGGGCATGGGCTTGTTGGCCTCGGCGGAGAGCTCGCGGACGATGCGGTACATCGTGGGCTGCTCGACCTCGGTCACGGGACGCGCCTGCATCGCGGCGATCGCGAGCTTGTCGGAGAACCAATAGCTGAAGACGGTGCCGCCGATCGCCAGCAGCCCGAACAGCCACAGGTACTCGCCGCCGCCCACGATGGAGCCGACGCCGAGGAGCACCAGCCACATCAGTAGAAAGAGCCCAAACGTCTTGAGCCCGTTGACGAACGCCACGGTCATACCTCCGGTACGGAAATCCTACGGAGAGTGAACGCCGAGACCGCGGCGGCGGTTCCGCGTGGCGCCGTCCCGGGGCCGATGCCGGGGACAGGAGGCGGACGCGACGGAGCCCGGACGGCGTGGCCGTCCGGGCTTCGTGTTGAGGAGTCGGTGGGCTAGACCGTCGTGGGCTGGCTGGCCGCGCCGGCCACCATGCGCGCGAGCTCGGCGTCGATGTCCTGGCGCGCGAACAGCGCCTTCAGGACGGTCCAGTGGAACACGGCGTTCGAGCCGGTGGCGGGTGCATCAACGAGCATGAGTCTCTCCAAGGTGGTGGTGGTCAGGTGCACGGACGGCACCGCTACCGCTTGGCGAGAGTGAGTCTGCTGGGCTGGTTCCGGGCCTTCCGGCCGCATGGACCCCATTGGCCGCGACAATTCGAGGGTAGCCGTCGTACGACGAGGACGCCTCATCGTTGCCAGGATTTGCCGCGAGGGCCGCCCCTGCGGCCATTCCGCGGAGCCCTGCGGCTAGGCGCGGCCCAGCGCGATGTCGGTCATCTCGTCGCGTGGGACGACCTTGACGCGCTCACGGCCCTGCGCCTCGCCAAGGGCGCGCTCGTGAGCGTCGAGCACCTCCCAGTCGTGCCACTGGACCACGTCCACGTCGCGCGAGCGCAGCAGGCGCAGCACGTTGTCGGGGCTCAGCTGCTCGGCTCCGGCGACACTGTTCGCCATGAGCGACTCGGCGTCCTCGACGAGCATGCCGATGGTCTCCATCGCATCGGACTTGGTGTGACCGATGAGGCCCACAGGTCCGCGCTTGATCCAGCCGGTCGCGTAGAGGCCGGGCACGATCGCGCCCTCGGCGTCGACCACGTGGCCGCCGTCGTTCGCGATGACGCCCTTGCGGTCGTCGTAGGGGACCCCGTCGATCTCGGTCCCCCAGTAGCCGATCGCGCGGTAGACGGCCTGGACCGGGTAGTCGATGGTCTCGCCGGTGCCCTTCGCCCCGCCGTTGCCGTCGAGCTCCATGCGCTCCATCCGGATCCCGACGACCTTGCCGTCCTCGCCCAGGATCTCCTGAGGCGACTGCATGAGGTGCAGGTGGATGCGACGCGAGGCGCCGGTGGGCTCCTTGAGCGTCCAGTCGACCAGGGTCTTCACGACCTGCTTGGTCTGCTTGGACTCCTCCATCGCACGCTCGGAGCCCTCGTCGAACTCGTAGTCCTCGGGGTAGACGATGACGTCGACGTCGGGGACCTGGCCCAGCTCGCGCAGCTCGAGCGGCGTGAACTTCACCTGGGCGGGGCCGCGGCGGCCGAACACGTGGACGTCCGTCACGGGCGAGGCCAGGAGCCCCTCCTTGACGTTGTCGGGGATCTCGGTGGGCTCGAGGTCCTTGACGTGCTTCGCAAGGATGCGGCTGACGTCGAGGGCGACGTTGCCGACGCCCAGCACCGCGACCTCCGTGGCGTTCAGGGGCCAGGTACGCGGTACGTCGGGGTGGCCGTCGAACCACGACACGAAGTCGGCGGCGCCGTAGGAGCCGTCGAGGTCGATGCCGGGAATGTCGAGGTCGGCGTCCTTGAAGGCGCCGGTGGCGAAGATCACCGCGTCGTAGTGATCGCGCAGGTCCTGCATCGTGAGGTCCGTGCCGATGTTCACGTTCGCGAGCAGCCGGATGTCGCCGCGGCCCAGCACGTTGGCCAGCGCGACGATGATCTGCTTGATGCGCGGGTGGTCGGGGGCCACGCCGTAGCGCACCAGGCCGAACGGCGCGGGGAGCCGCTCGATGATGTCGATGCTGACGTTGACGTCCGACTTCGACAGGATGTCGGCGGCGTAGGTTCCAGCGGGGCCGGCGCCGATGATGGCGACGCGCAGCGGGCGAGTCTGAGTCACGTGTCCTCCGGGAGAAAATCTGCGACTGCAACCCTACGCGCCCTGAGGGCTGTGGCGTGATTCGCGCATGCGACAGCGTGGGCGGGGGTGCGTCCTACCAATGAGTATAGATCGCATGAACTTGTCATGAACGTGGGGCCTTCGTGGCGGGTCGGCGCCCGGCCTGGCACGACCATGGAGCCATGGCCGTCATCGAGCCCGCCGCGAGCGCCGCCCCCGCCATCGCCCCCTCGACCGCTCCTGCGGCGACGTCCGGCGCTGCGCCGGCCCCGGCATCGGCTCCGGTCATCACTCCCCCGGGAGGCTTCGAGATCCCGCGCACCGCGGCGGAGCTGACGGGTGCCGCACGCCGCACGCCCAAGCCGTACCGCGGCCTGCCGACGCCGGTGCTCCTGATCGGCGAGGACTACGTCGCCGATGCGACCGCCCAGATCCGCCGCGCCCGCCGTCGCGTGATCCTCACCACCCTCACCATCGCCGACGAGCAGCGCACCTCCGAGTTGATCGAGGCGCTGGTCGGGGCGGCGGAGCGCGGCGTCGACGTGCGCGTCGCCGCCGACGTCTTCACCTACCTGGACGCCGGCGGCGTGTTCCTGCCGTTCGACTACAAGTCGCGGGCCAAGCGCCGCTCCTCGGCGCTCGCGCGTCGGCTCACGGACGCGGGCGCGGACTTCGAGTGGCTGGGCCGCGAGAAGGGCCTGCCGTGGCGCGGGCGCACCCACACCAAGTTCTGCGTGGTCGACGACACCGCGTACTCGTTCGGCGGCGTCAACCTCGACGACAAGGGCGTCAGCAACGTCGACTACATGCTGCGGGTCGACGACGCGCTGCTGGCGGATCAGCTGCAGACGGTCTTCGAGCGCATCGGCGCCATGAACCGGCACGAGCGCGGCCACCGCTCCATGGACCTCAAGCACGGCAAGGACCACGTGCTGGTCGACGGCGGCATCCCCGGCGACTCGATCATCTACCGCCGCGCGCTGAAGTGGGCGCGCAAGGCCGACTCCGTGCTGCTGATGTCCCAGTACTGCCCCACCGGCGAGCTGCGCCGCGTGATCAGGGAGAAGCCGCACGAGCTGTGGTTCAACCGGCCGGCGAACGCCTCGCTGGCCAACTCGATCCTCATCGCCGCCTCGATGCTGGTGACCAACACGCAGACCAAGTACCTCTCGCGGCGCTACCTGCACGCCAAGGCGATCGTGTTCTACCTCCCCCAGGGAAAGCGCGTCGCGATCACGGGATCGCACAACTTCGTCCACGGCGGGGTATCGCTGGGCACGCGCGAGATCGCGCTGCAGACCAAGAATCCCGCGACGATCGATCAGATCGAGGACTTCTTCTTCACGCACGTGCGGTCGTAGCCCCGCGCCCGTTCCGAGGGTCTGGTGCGATCTTGGCGGCCAAGGGCGCACCGGATGATCGGAGCGGAGGCGCGGGGGCGGTGAGCGGCAAGGGCCGATGCGGGGCGCTCCGCGGCGGAGCCGGCGGTGGGAGGCGCCTAGAAGTCGCGCTCGACCATCAGGCGCGCGAACTCCACGAGCCCGGACTTGACCTCGCCGTCGGCGAGGCCGTCGATCGCGGCGACGGCGTCATCGGCCCAGGCGCGCGCAAGCTGCTCCGTGCGCTCGACCACGTCGTGCTCGCGCAGGCGGGCGACGACATCGGCCAGCACGGCGTCGTCCTCGAGGTCGCCGTCGATCGCCGCCAGCAGCGCGGCGTCCGTCTCCGTGCCCTCCCCCGACGCGACCAGGTCGCGCAGCAGCAGCACGGGCATGGTCGGCACGCCCTCGCGCAGGTCGGTACCCGGCGTCTTGCCGGTCTGCGTGCCCGTCGAGCGCACATCGATGACGTCGTCGGCGAGCTGGAAGGCGACGCCCACCTTCTCGCCGTAGCGCTCGACCGCGGCGATGTCGGCCTCGTCGGCGCCGCCGAACATCGCGCCGAAGCGCGCCGAGGTCGCGACGAGCGAGCCGGTCTTGTCGCTCAGCACGCCCAGGTAGTGCTCGATCGGGTCGTCGTCCCCGGAGGGCCCCACGGTCTCCCGTAGCTGACCGACGCAGAGGCGCTCGAAGGTGCGTGCCTGGATCGAGATGGCCTCGGGTCCCAGGCCGGCGCCGATGAGGGACGC
>JAUIBG010000013.1 GCA_030428165.1 Actinomycetes bacterium | reverse complement strand
GATCTCGCGCGCCGAGCTGCAGGACCTCGTCATCGCCCACGAGGAGGTCGAGGAGGACGAACGGAGGATCCTGGTCGACGTCATGGAGGCCTCGGAGCGGACCATCGCCGAGGTGATGCGGCCCCGCGGCGACGTCGAGTTCGTCGAGTCGGCCACCGATGTCTCGTCTCTGTCCGCGCGGGTGGCGCAGCTGCCGTACTCGCGCTACCCCGTCATCGGCGAGGGAGTGGACGACGTCCGGGGATTCATCCACGTCCGCGACCTCCTGGGTGCCTCGGCCGATGCCGTGGCCGGCGACCTTGCACGTGAGATCCTGCATGTGCCGGGCACCGCGCGCGCGATGCCCGTGCTGTCGCAGATGCGCGCGTCCGGCGACCAGATCGCGGTCGTCGTCGACGAGTACGGCGGCACGGACGGCATCGTGACCTTCGAGGACCTCCTCGAGGAGCTCGTGGGTGCGATCCAGGACGAGTACGACGACATCACGCCGGAGTCCGTGGCCGATGCCGGGGACGGCTGGGACGCCGGCCTCACCATCGAGGAGTTCGCCGAGGCCACCGGGGTCCATGTGCCCGACGGTCCGTACGAGACGGTCGGCGGCTATGTCCTGTCACGGCTCGGCAGGACCGCAGAGTCCGGTGACCAGGTGGAGGTCGACGACGGCGAGTCTGCTGGTGCCGTGATCGAGGTCACGCTGGTGGACGGTCTGCGCGTCAGGCGAGTCGAGGTGCGCCCCGCCGTGAAGCCGGAGGGCGACGATGCGGGGCCGGCGCTCGGCTAGCCAGCGGTGTACCTGCCCGCGTTCCCGTCGACGATCCAGTACTCGTCCTCGGTGCGCTCGGCCGACCCGGTGAACCCGGAGTCCGGGATCAGCAGGTACTGCGGCGCCCACGGAGTGTCGTTCCACGTCGGGTCGACGTTGTGCCACGAGCCGCTGTACCGCACCTTGTTCCAGGCGTGGCGCTCACCGCTGTCGTCGATCGAGCCGGTGACGTAGACGACGTCCAGCCCGCTCTCGAGGGCCATGGCCTGGAATGCGGTCGCGTAGCCCTCGCACACGACGTCGAGACCCTCGAAGACCCCGTTCGCCTCCCACGCGTAGGCGTAGCCTGCCGCGCTCACCGCTGGCCACCACTCATACGGGTCGTCCACCGACACGGACACCTCGTACGCGGGGTCGTTGTAGTCCGTCTTCGTCACGATCCAGTCGTTGATCGCGGTCGCAGCGCGTGCGGGGGAGGCTCCGGCGGGAACGGCCTCGGCGACCGCGGCGACGACCGCGGCGTGGAGCTCCTCCTGGTGCGTGGCGTACTCGGTCGGGTCGTAGTCGTACGTGAAGTACACGATCCGGTCCGTCCACTCGAACTCGGTGAGGTAGGCGTAGGGGTTCTGGTGCATGGCCTCGAAGACGGCGTCCTCGAGCGCCGGGGACCCCTCCAGGTCGCGCCACACCGACCAGTCGACCTGAGGACTGCGCGCGATGAGGTGAGCGGCCATGTACCTCACCATCGGGTCGGACCCGACGACCGGATAGTCCACCACAGGTGCCGTGGCCTCGATCGCCGCGCCCGTCAACGGATGGTCGGCAAGGGTCGTCTCCATCGCCGCCTCGGCGGCGTCCGAGTCCTCAGCGACGATCTCCACGGCGTCGTTGTAGGACTCGATCTGAGTGATGAGGCTGCCCGAGGAGCCGAGCGACAGGGTCACCCGCGCACCCAGGTCGGTGCCGGCCACGAACAGCCCGACCGAGATGTGGTCGGCGTCCACGCGCTCGATCGTCCCCGGGGCCAGGACAGGGGTCAGCAGCGCGACCGAGCCGTCGAGAGCCGTGACCTCGATCTCCCTGGGTACCTCGGCGAGCCCCATCGGCGTCGACGTCTCGATCGTGCCGTCGACGATGGCCACTGGGGTGGTCGCGAGCACGCCCGTGGGGGCGAGGTCGAGCATCGAGGAGGCCGCAGGGGACGCCCCGGCGTCCTCGCCCACCGCGATCACGCCGATCGTGTAGTCCGCGGAGCCGCCGGCGATGCCCGAGTTCACCGCCTCCGCGAAGATGCCGTCGGCCTCCCCGGCGTCGGCCGCCGGTGCGGCGGCCGAGGTCCACTCGGTCTCCTGCGTCGTGCCGACGAGGTCGTACTGCCCGCCGTCGATCCGCACGATCGCGTAGGAGGCGGCGCCCTCCACGGGCTGCCACTGGAGCGCCAGGACGCCGCGGGTGTCGGGTCCTGACGCGGCCACGACGTCCGGGGTGCCGAGGCCGCGCTCGAAGCTGAACGTCGTTACGACGGGCCTGTCGAGTGCCCGGCCGCGACCGTCCACCGAGCGGACCAGGTAGTACTCGTCGCGCAGGCTCCACGCCCCGGACTCGGCGCCCAGGCCGATCGTCTCGCTGCCATCGGCGGACGCGATCTGCGCGGGCTCCGCCGAGGCGACGACCCACGCGTCGTCTCCGTCGGCCACCGTCGTCGGCACCTCGATCGTGAGCGCGGCATCGGCGTAGACGGCGAGGCCGTCGGCCGCCTGCGCGTACGCGACCCTGGCCGGGACTGTCACCTGGAGCGACGCATCGGCGATGCCCTCGGCGCCGGCGGTGACGTCGTAGCCGAACTCGTCGTGCGTGCACACGACGCGCGCCTCGCCGAGCTCCGCGGAATCGGCGATCGACTCAGGCTCCTGGTCGAGCTCCGAGCACATGGGCGGATCGAACAGGCCCGCCGACTCTGCGGCGACGAGTCCGCCGCCTGCAAGGGCGAGGACTCCCACAGTCGCACCTGTCCACGCGAGCGCGCGGAGTCCGCGGCGCGGGCGGGCGGATGGCGTCTCGGTGCTGCTGCTGCCGGGGGCGTCGGCCCCATCGTCAATGGTCTCGGGGGCGTCAGACACCGTAGCTCTCCATCATTCGCGCAGGGGGGTACCGATGAGGCTATCGACGTGACCGGGGTGCGCACTACTGCCCACACTGATAGTTCGCCCGTACGCCCGATACGCTAGGCGGGTGAGCATGGAGATCGAGATCGGCCGCGGCAAGCGGGGACGGCGCGCGTATTCCTTCGACGACGTGGCCGTGGTCCCCTCGCGGCGCACGCGGGACCCTCGGCAGGTGTCCCTGTCGTGGCAGATCGACGCGTATCAGTTCGACACGCCGTTCATCGCGGCGCCGATGGACTCGGTCATGTCTCCGGCGACGGCGATCGAGCTCGGCAAGCGCGGCGGACTCGGCGTCCTCAACCTCGAAGGCCTGTGGACCCGCTACGAGGACCCGGAGTCCATCCTCGAGGAGATCGCCCAGCTCCCGGCCGAGCAGGTCACGCAGCGCATGCAGCAGGTCTACGCGGAGCCCATCAAGGACGAGCTGATCACCGCGCGTCTGCGCGAGCTGCGCGACGCCGGTGTCGTCGTCTCGGGTGCCCTCAGCCCGCAGCGCACCCAGGAGCACTACGAGACCGTCCTCAAGGCCGGAGTCGACGTGTTCGTCATCCGCGGCACGACGGTGAGCGCCGAGCACGTCTCGGGCGACGCCGAGCCGCTGAACCTCAAGAAGTTCATCTACGACCTCGACGTCCCCGTCATCGTCGGCGGCGCGTCGACCTACCAGGCGGCGCTGCACCTGATGCGGACCGGCGCGGCCGGCGTGCTCGTCGGCTTCGGCGGGGGAGCGGCGCTCACGACCCGCACCACGCTCGGCATCCACGCGCCGATGGCGACTGCCGTGGCCGATGTCGCGGCGGCCCGTCGCGACTACCTGGACGAGTCCGGCGGCCGCTATGTCCACGTCATCGCCGACGGCGGCCTGGGCCGCAGCGGCGACATGGTCAAGGCGATCGCCTGCGGCGCCGATGCGATCATGCTCGGCACCGCGCTGGCCCGCGCCGCCGAGGCGCCAGGGCGCGGATTCCACTGGGGTCCCGAGGCCCACCACCAGGAGCTGCCGCGCGGCGCGCGCGTCGAGGTCGGCATCGCCGGCACCCTCGAGGAGATCCTCACGGGTCCGGGTACGGCGCCCGACGGGACGACCAATCTCTCGGGCGCACTGCGCCGCTCGATGGCGACGACGGGCTACTCGGACCTCAAGGAGTTCCAGCGCGTCGACATCGTCGTCAGCCCGTATCAGCCCTCCTAGGACGGGCGTCCCTGGCCCTTTCCGGGCCGGTGGGCGACACTGGAGGGGACGCGCCGGGACCTAGGACCGGTTGCGCGGGAATACCCCCGGGGGTATAGTCGTTTCAGGTGGTCGCGAGGCGGCATCCGCTCGCACCACAGTCAACGACGCATCCCAAGGAGAACACCCATGCGCCTGGTCATCGTCGGCGGAGTCGCCGGAGGCATGAGCGCCGCGGCACGCGCCCGCCGCCTCGACGAGCACGCCGAGATCATCGTGCTCGAGCGCGGCCCCTACGTCTCGTTCGCGAACTGCGGCCTGCCCTACTACGTGGGCGGCGAGATCACCGATCGTGACTCCCTGCTGCTCCACACCCCCGAGACGCTCAAGTCGTCCCTGAACCTCGACGTGCGGATCAACCACGACGTCACCGCGATCGACGCGGACGCCAAGACCGTCACCGTCACCACCCCTGACGGCGTCGAGGCCCTCTCCTACGACTCCCTCGTGCTGTCGCCCGGCGCCTCCGCCGCGCGTCCCCCGATCGCCGGCCTCGACTCGCCGCGCGTGTCAACGCTCCGCACGGTCGACGACGCCACGACGTTGGCAGGCGCCGTCGACGGCGGTGCGACAACCGCTGTCGTGCTGGGCGCGGGCTTCATCGGCCTCGAGGCCGCCGAGGGCCTCGCCCACCGCGGACTCGAGGTGACGCTGGTCGAGGCCTTCGACCACGTGCTGCCCCCGCTCGAGACCGAGATGGCGCAGCTGGTCTCCGCCGAGCTGGCCCGCCTGGGCATCGACGTCCGCGAGGGCGTGCTGGCGAAGGAGATCGAGCACGGCGCCGCGCACGACACCGTGGTGCTGTCCGACGGCAGCCAGGTCGAGGCCGACATCGTCGTGCTGTCCGCAGGCGTCCGTCCTGACACCTCCTCGATGCAGGACGCGGGGATCGAGACCGACCGCGGTGCGATCCTGGTCGACGAGCACGGCCGCACCAACCTGACCGACGTCTACGCCGTGGGCGACGCGACCGTGTCGGTCGACGGCGTGACCGGCGTCAAGCGCCCCGTCGCGCTCGCCGGACCGGCCAACCGCGCAGGGCGCCTGGTGGCCGACTTCATCTTCCAGCCCGAGACCGCGCGGGAGATCCCGAGCGCGCTCGGCACCGCCATCGTCCGCGCCGGCAACCTCACCGCGGCGATGACCGGGGCGAACCGCAAGGCGCTGGCCGATGCCGGCATCGAGTTCCACACCTTGCACCTGCACCCCGCGCAGCACGCCGGCTACTTCCCCGGCGCCGAGTCGATCGCGATGCTCGTGCACATCCGTGCCGAGGACGGCCTCGTGCTGGGCGCGCAGGCCGTGGGCCGCGAGGGCGTGGACAAGCGCATCGACGTGCTGGCCACCGCGATCCGCAACCGCATGGTCGCCGAGGACCTCATGGACCTCGACCTCAGCTACTCGCCTCCCTACGGCCAGGCCAAGGATCCCGTGAACCTGGTCGGCATGATCGGCGAGAACGTGCTGAACGGCACGCTGAAGCTCTGGTACGCGGACGAGATCGAGCAGGTCGCGCAGACCGCGCTGCTGCTCGACGTCCGCTCGGATGCCGAGGTGGCGCAAGGCTCGATCCCCGGTGCGCTGGCCATCCCCCACACCGAGCTCCGCGAGCGCATCGACGAGGTGCGCGAGGCGGCTGCCGGTCGTCCCGTGCGAGTCTTCTGCGCTGCCGGCCAGCGCTCGCACCTCGCCCACCGCGTGCTCATCCAGGAGGGCTTCGACTCCGCGTCGCTGTCCGGCGGCTGGAATACGCTCGTCGCCGTGCTGACCGCCATGCAGGCGGCAGCGGCCCGACAGACGTCGACGGTCTAGGCCCCGTCGAGAACACCCAGGAGGAAACGATGAACGCATTCGAGACCGACCCCGAGGCCCACAAGAAGGCGCTCAACCGTCTCAAGCGGGCCCGCGGCCAGCTTGACGGCGTCATCAACAAGCTCGAGGAGGGCGCGTCGTGTCGCGACGTCGTCACGCAGCTGGCCGCTGTGTCCTCGGCGCTCGACAAGGCCGGCTTCACTATCGTGGCCGCCGCCATGAAGCAGTGCGTCCTCGACCCCGAGGCCGCCAAGTCCGGCGACGCCCTGACCCAGGACGAGCTCGAGAAGCTCTTCCTCTCCCTGTCCTAAGACCGTATCCGAATCATCGCACCCACAACGTAAGGAATACCTCTATGTGCTACCCCGTCTCCTGCTCCACCTGCGGCAAGACCACCTGGTCCGGCTGTGGCATGCACGTCGACCAGGTCATGAAGTCCGTGCCCAAGGACAAGCAGTGCGAGGGCCACCAGAGCCAGGGCTCGAGCCTGTTCGGCTCGCTCTTCGGCTCCAAGTAGTTCCCCCCCCCGGCGGCCTCAGCGCCGGTACCCCCTGAGCGCAAGAACGGCGCCCGACCCCCTCTCCCGGGTCGGGTGCCGTTCGCGTTCCGGTCTGGCCATGTCGCGCGCCCGCGCCCGACCCCGGCCCTGCCGTCGCGTGCGGACCCACATCGCGTCCGTTGTGTCCGAAGTGTCGCCGCAAACTTCGCATTTCGGAGCCGATGTGGGTCCGGACGCTGCGGCGGTGCCGGCGGCTGGCGGTGCTGAGGGCTGGTGAGGCGCAGGCGACGGGGGCAGGGCGCAGACGACGGCGCCCGGTCCCCTTTCGCGCGGACCGGGCGCCGTCGTCGTATCGCAGCGGGCTCGCGCTACTCGTTGTCTCCGCCGGTGGCGGCGGTCGCCGAGACGTCCCCGGCATCGGCCAGGCCACGGGCGTCGGGCCAGACCCAGTTCGCGACCTCGGGAAGGTCGGCACCGTGCTGGCGCGCGTACCTCCTGGCCTCGTACCTCTTGTCCTGCATCTTCTGACGCAGCGATGCGGCCCTGGTGCCGAGGGACGGCACCCGGTCGATGACGTCCATCACCAGGTGGAAGCGGTCGATGTCGTTCAGCATCGCCATGTCGAACGGCGTGGTCGTGGTGCCCTCCTCCTTGAAGCCGCGCACGTGCAGGTTCTCGTGGCCGTTGCGGCGGTAGGTGAGGCGGTGGATCAGCCACGGGTAGCCGTGGTAGTTCATGATGACCGGCTTGGTCGTCGTGAACAGGTGGTCCCATTCCTTGTCCGACAGTCCGTGCGGGTGCTCCTCCTCCGGCTGCAGCCGCATGAGGTCCACGACGTTGATCATGCGCACCTTGAGGTCGGGCAGCTCCTCGCGGAGGATGTCGATCGCGGCGAGCACCTCCATGGTCGGCACATCGCCCACGCCGGCCATGACCACGTCGGGCTCCTCGCCCAGCGGCACGTTGGACGCGAAGTCCCAGATGCCCACGCCGCGTGTGCAGTGGTCGATCGCCTGGTCCATCGTGAGCCACGACGCCTGCGGCTGCTTGCCCGCGATGACCACGTTGACGTAGTCGCGCGAGCGCAGGCAGTGGTCGTAGGTGCTGAGCAGGGTGTTGGCGTCGGCCGGCAGGTAGACGCGCACCACCTCGGCCTTCTTGTTCACGACGTGGTCGATGAAGCCGGGGTCCTGGTGCGAGAAGCCGTTGTGGTCCTGCCTCCACACGTGCGAGCTCAGCAGGTAGTTGAGCGAGCCGATGGGGCGGCGCCACGGCAGCTCGCTCGCGACTTTGAGCCACTTGGCGTGCTGGTTGAACATCGAGTCGACGATGTGGATGAACGCCTCGTAGGACGTGAAGAGGCCGTGGCGGCCGGTGAGCAGGTAGCCCTCGAGCCAGCCCTGCATCTGGTGCTCCGACAGCATCTCCATCGCGTGGCCGCGCTTGGCCATGTGCTCGTCGTCCTCATCGAGGTTGGCGTTCCAGGCCTTGTCCGTGACCTCGAGCACCGCCTGCAGGCGGTTGGAGGCGAGCTCATCGGGAGCGAAGACTCTGAAGTTGTCCGGGTTCATGCGCATGACGTCGCGCAGCCAGGTGCCCATGACGCGGGTGGCCTCGGCCTCGCCCGTGCCCGGTGCGGGGACGTCGACGCCGTACTTGCGGAAGTCGGGCATCTTGAGGTCGCGCAGCAGCAGGCCGCCGTTGGCGTGCGGCGTCGCCGACATGCGCAGGTCGCCCTCTGGTGTGAGCGCCGTGACGTCCGCGAAGGGCGCGCCGTTCTCGTCGAACAGCTCGTCGGGCCCGTACGACTGCAGCCAGTTCTCGAGCGTGTGGAGGTGGTCCTCGGTGTCCCTGGCCGATGCCAGCGGCACCTGGTGCGCGCGCCACGAGCCCTCGGTGCGCTTGCCGTCGATCGACGGCGGGCAGGTCCAGCCCTTGGGGGTGCGCAGCACGATCATGGGCCAGCGCGGGCGGTCCATCTGCGGGTTCTGGGCCGCCTCCGCCTTGATCGCGGCGATGTGGCCCATGACCTCGTCCATCAGCGCGGCGTAGCGGCGGTGGATGGACTCGTGGCTCTCCTCGTCGAAGCCGGCGGTGAAGAAGTAGGGCGTGTGGCCGTAGCCGCGCATGAGGGCGTCGAGCTCGTCGTCGTCGATGCGCGCGAGCACCGTCGGGTTGGCGATCTTGTAGCCGTTGAGGTGCAGGATCGGCAGCACGACGCCGTCGTGCAGCGGGTCGATGAACTTGTTCGAGTGCCACGACGTCGCCAGCGGACCGGTCTCGGCCTCGCCGTCGCCGACCACTGCGGCGACCAGCAGATCCGGGTTGTCGAAGGCCGCGCCGTACGCGTGGCTGAGGGCGTATCCCAGCTCGCCGCCCTCGTGGATCGAGCCCGGGGTCTCGGGAGCCACGTGGCTCGGGATGCCGCCGGGGAACGAGAACTGCTTGAACATCCGCTTGAGGCCGGACTCGTCGTAGGAGATGTCCGGGTACGTGTCCGTGTAGGTGCCGTCCAGGAACGAGGCGGCGACCAGGCCGGGACCGCCGTGTCCGGGGCCGATGATGTACATCGTCGGCTGCTTCCTCGCCTGGATCATCCGGTTGAGGTGGGCGTAGATGAAGTTCAAGCCAGGCGTGGTGCCCCAGTGGCCCACGAGTCGCGGCTTCACGTGGTCGCGGTGGAGCGGCTCACGGAGCAGCGGGTTGTCGAGCAGGTAGATCTGGCCGACGGACAGGTAGTTGGCGGTGCGCCACCACTTGTCGATGCTCGCGATCGCGGCGTCGGAGATCTCCGGTGCTTCAGCGGACCAGGGTGCCATCGGGTGCTCCTTCGTGTTGTTAGCGTTCACACCCTTCCATGGGTGCGGGGCCGATCTCTGGGCACTAAGGCCAGGTTTGCATCGATCTCTCGACCTGGCTAGGGGAGCGGGCCCGCCGCCCGCCCCGGCATCGGCTACGGGTACAGCCCTCTCAGCCGGTGCGCCTCGATCACCCGGTGCACCGCCAGCGCCGTCGCCGCCTCGCGGTAGGACATGCCGTGCCCGCTCGCGTAGCCCACGACGTCGTGCCAGGCCTTGGTCATCTTGTCCTCGAGACGGGAGTTGACCTCCGTCTCGCTCCATTGGAAGGCCTGGTGCGCCTGCACCCATTCGAAGTAGGAGACCGTGACGCCGCCCGCGTTGGCGAGGATGTCGGGGACCACCAGCACGCCCTTGTCGGCGAGGATCGCATCGGCGTCCTTGGTGGTCGGGCCGTTCGCGCCCTCGACCACGATCCTGGCCTGCACCTTGTCGGCGTTGTCGGCGGTCAGCACGCCTTCGACCGCCGCCGGGACGACGACGTCGACGTCGAGCAGCAGGATCGAGCGCGGATCGATCGCCTCGCCGTGCTCGTACCCGGCGACGGATCCGGTCTCGTCGGCGTGGTCAGACAGGTGGGTGATGTCGAGGCCGTGCTCGGAGTAGACGGCTCCGTCGACGTCGCTCACCGCGATGACCTTCACGCCAGCGGCCGCGAGGAAGCGCGCGGTGTCGCGGCCCACCTTGCCGAAGCCCTGCACCGCCGCGGTGGTCTGGTGCGGGTCCATGTCCCTGCCCGCCATCGCGAGCAGCGCGATGTGGGTGACGCCGCGGGAGGTGGCCGATGCGCGTCCCAGTGATCCGCCCAGGCTTACCGGCTTGCCGGTCACCACGCCGGGCACGGTGTGGCCCATGGCGATCGAGTAGGTGTCCATGATCCAGGCCATGGTGTGCTCGTCGGTGCCGATGTCGGGTGCCGGGACGTCCACCTCGGGGCCGATGATGGGCAGGATCTCGGAGGTGTACCGGCGCGTGACGCGCTCGAGCTCCGAGGCGCTGTGGTCGCGCGGCTCGATCGCGATGCCGCCCTTGGCCCCGCCGTAGGGGACGTCTACCAGCGCGCACTTCCACGTCATCCACATCGCGAGGGCCCGGACCTCGTCGAGATCCACCGCAGTGGAGTAGCGCAGTCCGCCCTTGGCGGGGCCTCGCGAGAAGTTGTGCTGGACGCGGAAGCCCTCGTAGACGGCGATCGAGCCGTCGTCGCGTCTCAGCGGGACCGAGACCTGCATCTCCCTGCGGGGCCTCGCGAGCATCTCGTGGATGCCCTCGTTGACTTGCAGATGCCGGGCTGCCGCGGCGAGCTGCGCGTGCGCGTCCTCGAGCGGTCCTGCGGTGGGGATCACCGCGGAATCCGTAGGCGTCATTGCCCACCTCCGTGTCGTGATTCCGACTCTACGCCGGAGTCGCGGCCTGTCTCGCCAGGGCCGCGATCGCGTCGCCTAGGGTGGACTCCGGCCCCCCATCCGCCACACGCGAAGGAGCACCCGTGACGACGCTCGAAGTCGACGGACTCAGCAAGTCCTACGGAACTGTGAGGGCGCTCGACGACGTGTCGTTCGACGTGCCGGGCGGCGATCTGTTCGGGTTTGTCGGATCCAACGGCGCTGGCAAGACGACGACGATGCGCATCATCCTCGGCGTGCTGCGCGCGGACGCGGGGAGCGTTCGCTGGAACGGGGCGCCGGTCGACCTCGAGGTGCGCACGCGCATCGGCTACATGCCGGAGGAGCGCGGCCTGTACCCGCGCATGAAGGTGGGGGAGCAGCTCGTCTACCTCGCCCGTCTGCACGGCATGTCAAAGGCCGATGCGACGGTCGCCATGGAGCACTGGACCGAGGTGCTGGGCGTCGCGGAGCGCCGTGGTGACGAGGTCGAGAAGCTCTCGCTGGGCAACCAGCAGCGGGTGCAGCTCGCCTCGGCGCTCGTGCACGGTCCGGACATCCTGGTGCTCGACGAGCCCTTCTCCGGCCTGGACCCCGTCGCGGTGGCCGTGATGAGCGACGTGCTGCGCGAGCGCGCCGCCGCCGGCGTTCCGGTGATCTTCTCCTCGCACCAGCTGGAGCTGGTGGAGCGGCTGTGCGACCGGGTGGGCATCGTGAAGTCCGGCAGGCTCGTCGCGAACGGCACGATCGATGAGCTGCGCGCGACGGAGCGCCTGCAGTGGCGCCTCGCGATGACCGGCGCCGATGCCCCGCCCGCGCCTGACGGAGTGACGATCGTTCCGGACGGGGCCGGCGCCTGGCTCGTCGAGGCAGCGTCGGCCGATGTGGCCCAGGCGGCCCTCGCATCGGCCGTGTACTCCGGGACCGTCACGGCGTTCGAGCCGGTGCGGCCGAGCCTCACGGACCTGTTCCGCGACGTGGTCTCCGAGACCGAGGAGGCGGCGTGAGCATGGTGTGGTTGATCGCCAAGCGCGAGTTCAAGGTCCGCACCCTGTCCAAGGCGAGCCTGATCTCGAGCCTGATCCTCCTGGTTCTCGCCGTGGGCGGCGCGCTGATCGCCAAGCCGTTCCTCGTGGCCGACGGCGAGCCTGCGGTGGTGCAGGTCGACTCGTCCGCCGCCGAGCTGGTGCCCTACCTCGACGCTGTGGCGGGCGGTGAGGACGCCGCATTCGAGTTCGTCGTGGCCGATGTAGCGACCCCCGAGGATCCTGAGGACCTCGGCGAAGTCTCCGGTGTGATCACCGGCTCAGCGACTGAGCCGGAGCTGTTCCTGCCGGAGCGTCATGACGCCCTCGCGCTCGCGGTCGCCGAGGCATCGCAGGCGGCGGCGTTCGACGCCTCGATCGTGTCGCTCGGAGGAGATCCCGCTGACGTCGCCGCGACTCTCGCCGAGTCGACCCCGACGGTCACGGTCGTGGGTGACGAGCCCACCGAGTTCGAGGAGAGCGAGTTCCTCGCGGCGGTGGTCGTCGTCATCATGCTGTTCTTCGTGCTGATCCAGAGCGCCTCGGTGATCATGATGGGCGTCGTCGAGGAGAAGTCCTCGCGCGTGGTCGAGATCCTGCTGTCGACCGTCAGGCCCGGCACACTGCTGGGCGGCAAGGTGCTGGGAGTCGGGCTCTACGCCATCGTGCAGGCGGCCGCCATGGTGCTGCCGATCCTCTTCGGTGCCTGGTACCTCGAGATCCTCGCCAGGTACGACATCGACGTGCAGACGCTGCTGGTCAACTTCTCGGTCTGGTTCGTGCTGGGCTTCTCGATCTTCACGGTGCTGTTCGGCGGGCTCGCGGCGCTCGTGTCGCGTCAGGAGGACCTGGGCGCGGTGACGACGCCCATGATGTTCCTGATGATGATCCCGCTGTATCTCGCGATCTACCTGGTGCCGCTGAGCCCTGAGGGCACGGCGACCAGGGTCCTCACCCAGGTGCCGTTCTTCGCGCCGTTCATGGTGCCGATGCGCACAGCCTTCGGGTCGATCGAGACCTGGGAGATCGTGCTCGCGGTGGTGCTCTGCCTCGTGTCGATCCCGGTGCTCGTGTGGGTCGCGGGGCGGGTGTACTCACGCGCGGTGCTCAACACGGGCGGGCGGATGAAGCTGGGGGAGGCGCTGCGGGGCTGAAGGCTCCGCCGCCCCGCGTCCCCGTCGCCACATTGTGCGGGTCGACCGCACGACGCGCGGGGCAGACGTGACCAACGGGAGGATCGGCTCGGTGCGCCGTCCAGCGACCCGCAGAATGCGTACGTGCTACGGCTCCACGGTGGCCGAAGCGACCGGCTTGCCCCACAGCGAGAGGTTGATCGTGCCGCGAGAGTTCGCCCCGGGCGAGTTGACGACGTTGCTGGCCGATGCGCCGTCCAACTCCGCGATGCGGCGGTCGAGGAGGTAGATCCAGACCGCGGCCTCGTCCGCGCTGGCGTCGCGCTCGGCGCCGACCTTGAAGAGCGCGGCGGTGACGATGATGATGACGGCGGCGAGGACGCCGAAGCTGATCTGCGCCGCGAGTCCGAGCCCGTCGCCCATCACGGCGGCGACGAGCGCCGCTGCGGTGAGGAGCGCGGCGACGAAGGCGAAGTAGCCGGACACGACGGACATCTTGTGCTGCGACGCCGAGGTCATCCACGCCCGCAGAGCGACGAGGTCATCCGCCGACTCCGACGCGCGCAGCGCGTCGATGTCGCCGCTCGTGACCGCTCGCACCTTCGATCGCTTCCCGAGGTCAGCCAGTTCGAGGCTTGTGCTTGCTGCAATTACGACGTCGCCGAGGTCTGCCATGCCGTCAGTCTTTCGCCGGATGCCCCGTCCGACAAGACCCGTCAGTCCTACTCGAGCGACGCCGTCAGCTCCAGCCACTTCATCTCGAGCTCGTCCGCCTCGGCGGCCAGCGCATTGACCCTGTCGCCGAGCTTCGTCAGCGCCTCGAAGTCCGACGGGTCCGTGTCGTGCATCTTGTCCGTCGCCTCCGCGCGCTCGCGGGCGATCTTCGCCAGGCGACGCTCGACCGAGGCGACCTCCTTCTCCACCACGCGGCGCTCGGCGCCAGAGAGCGCCGGTTCCTTGAGTGCAGGGGCGGCTGCGGCATCGGCCGCGGAGCCGGAGCGGGTGCGCTGACGCTGACGCGCCTCGGGCTCGGCGGGTGCCTCGACCACGTGGGAGTTGCCTGCGCGGCCGCCGAAGGTGCCGATGCCATCGGCTTTGGCGCGACGCTCGCGGGACAGGCGCACATACTCGTCGACGCCGCCGGGCAGGTGGCGCAGGCCGCCGTCCATCACCGCGTACTGCTGGTCGGTGACGCGCTCCATGAGGTAGCGGTCGTGGCTGACCACGATGAGCGTGCCCGGCCACGAGTCGAGCAGGTCCTCGAGCGCGGCCAGCACGTCCGTGTCGAGGTCGTTGGTGGGCTCGTCCAGCACCAGCACGTTCGGTTCGCCCAGCAGTACGACGAGCAGTTGGAGCCTGCGCTTCTGGCCGCCGGACAGGCGCCCCACGGGGGTCTTGAGCTGGGCGCTCGTGAAGCCCAGGCGCTCGAGCAGCTGCGTGGGGCTGAGCTCGGAGCCGTCGGACAGCTCGATCGAGCTGAACTGCTTGACCACCGCCTGGACGCGCTCGCCCTCGAACTCCGCGAGCTCGTCGAGGTTCTGCGACAGCTTCGCGACCTTGACCGTCATTCCGGTCTTCACGCGGCCGGACGTGGGCTCGATCTCGCCGGTGATGAGCTTGAGCAGCGTGGACTTGCCCGCGCCGTTCTCGCCCAGAATTCCGGTGCGCTCGCCGGGGCCGATGTTCCACTCGACCTCGTGCAGCACCTCGCGAGTGCCGCCGTCGGGGGAGGGGTAGCTCACCGAGCAGCGGATGAGGTTCACGACGTCCTTGCCCAGCCGGGACGCGGCCATCCTGGCCAGTTGGATCTTGTCGCGCACCGGCGGCACGTCCGCGATCAGCTCGTTCGCGGCGTCGATCCTGAACTTGGGCTTGGAGGTGCGGGCAGGGGCGCCGCGGCGGAGCCACGCGAGCTCCTTGCGCATGAGGTTCTGGCGCTTCTGCTCGGTGGCGGCGGCGATCCGGTCGCGCTCGACCCTGGACAGGACGTAGGCCGCATAGCCGCCGTCGTACGGGTCGACGGTCGCGTCGTGCACCTCCCACGTGCGAGTGGTGACGGCGTCGAGGAACCAGCGATCGTGGGTGACGACGGCGAGCGCGCCCCGGTTGCCGGCCCATCGGCCATTCACATGATCCGCGAGCCAGGCGACGCCCTCGACGTCCAGGTGGTTGGTGGGCTCGTCCAGGAACACGACGTCGTGGTCGCCCACGAGGACCCGGGCGAGGGCGACGCGGCGCTGCTGTCCGCCGGAGAGGGTGGAGACCGGGGCATCCGCGTCGAGGTCGGGCACCAGGCCCGCCATCACGTCGCGGACCCGCGGATCGGACGCCCACTCGTGCTCGTCCGCGTCGCCGACGATCGCCTTCGCGACGGTGACGCCATCGGGCAGGGCGTCGGACTGGTCGAGGTAGCCGATGCTGGTGCCGCGCGTCGCCGTGACGATGCCGCCGTGCGGCTTGAGGCGGCCCGCGAGGATCGCCATGAGGCTCGACTTGCCCGCGCCGTTCGCGCCGACGATGCCGATGCGGTCGCCGTCCTCGAGGCCGACGGTGATGTCGTCGAGGATGACGCCGGTGCCGAAGTCGAGGTGCAGGTTCTGCGCGCCGAGGAGATGTGCCACCCGGCAAGGGTAGTCGCGGTGAATGCGCCAGGATGTCCCCATGAACCTCCGCCAGGCCGCCATCGGCGCCGCCGCACTCGACGCCGGCGCCATCATCGTCTTCGCCGCCATCGGCCGCGCGTCCCACGACGAGGGGATCCTCGGCGAGAACGGCCTCGGCCTCCTCACGACCGTCTGGCCGTTCCTGGTGGGCGCAGGGCTGGGCTGGCTGATCGCGCGTGGCTGGAAGAAGCCGTGCGCGTGGCACCCGACCGGCACGATCGTGTGGGCGTCGACCCTCGTCGGGGGCATGCTGCTGCGCCTCGCCTCCGGTCAGGGCGTGCAGGTGAGCTTCGTGATCGTCGCCGGCCTGGTGCTCGCGGCCTTCCTGATCGGATGGCGCGTGATCTCCGGCTGGCTTGCGAAGCGGGCCGGGCTCAAGAAGTAGACCCCTCCCACTCGGCCAGCGCCGCAAGCGTTGCTGCCTGCGACGGCGTGAGCCCGTCGCCCGCCGACGGTGCCAGCCCGGCAGGCAGCCACGTCGCCCACACGGGCGCGGCATCGGCCACGTTGACGAAGTCCATGTGCGCACCGTCCTCGACCACCTCGAGCAGCACGGAACCCGCGGCCGATGCGGCAGTCAGCTCCCCGCCCCAGTCCAGCGGGGTGTCGGCGTCCGCGGTCCCGCCGACGGCGAGCACGGGCACGTCGAGCGTGGCGAGGCCCGCGTCGCCGAAGAGGTAGGAGTCGCCGGCGAGCGAGACCACGGCGCCGATGCGGGAGTCGGCCACGGAGGGCCACAAGCCAGCTGGCACGTCGTGCAGTCCGGCGAGCGCGGCCATGTCGCCGATGCGAGGCTCGAGGGCGTCGCACAGGAACGCGCCGTCGTGGCCTGTCGCGCGGGCATCCGCGCACCGCGTTGCGAACGCCGCAATGTCGATGCGGGCGCCGCCGAGCGCCTGAACTGCGTAGCCGCCGTAAGAGTTACCGGCGGCCGTGACATCGGAGACGTCGACGCGGCCCTCCCACGCCCCGCCGGCGCCAGCCATCGCCTCGACCTCGTCCAGCACCTCGGCCAGCTGCTGCGGCCTCAGCACGGTGGCCTCCCACAATCTAGACGGGTCCAGGTACTCCCCGTGGTCGACCGAGACGACGACGGAGCCTGATGCCGCCCACTGCTCGGTCAGCCACGAGTAGGCGTCGGGCGCGAGGGCGAAGCCGGGGGAGACCAGGACCAGCGGAGCGTCCTCGAGGTCGGGCGACCACGCCGCGTCCTCGATCGCGATGCCGCGTGCGGTGCCCAGCGCGAGTGTCGGCATGGACGGATCCATGCGCATCGTCAGCGGGTACCACTCGGCGTGGCCCTCGGCGGCGGAGTCTGCGGGGTACCAGACGGTCGCGTCGAGCCCGGCGAGCTCAAGGCGCGCGACGCCCACGGCGCCGTCTCCGAGCGACCCTGCGCCGGCACTGGCCGCGGGGCTCGACGACGCGACCGCCCGCATCGGCAGCAGCGCCGCCGCTCCGTACGCCAGCAGCGCGGCGACCACCAGGGTGGCCACCGCGCCGCCGGTCCAGACGCGACGAGCCATGGCTATCGCGTGCCCGCGGCCGCGGGCTCGGCGGGCTGGAGCTCGGCGCCACCATCGGCCGCCGCGCTCAGTGACCGCCAGGTGTCCTGTCGCACTCCGCGGATGATCATCCACACGGCGAAGGCGAGCTCGGCCGGGATCGCGACGATCAGCACGGCCGTCTCGGTGATTCCCGAGGCGGCCGGGAACGCCATCGGCGCGAGCGAATCGGCGAAGTAGCCGGCGGACGCGACCACCAGCAGCCAGCCGATCACCTTGGGGATCAGGCCGGAGCGGGCGACCGCGAGGCCCAGGAACAGCACGTGCAGGGCGAACGGGATGCCCCAGATGAAGATGCCGTGCTGGTAGGCGTCCATGGCCCCGAGCACTACGGTCTCCCGCGCGGTGTCCGACATGGTGGCGTAGACCCCGGTGCCGGTGGCCGCCGCCAGCGCGATCATGCTCGGCAGCAGGTTGACCGCCTGGATGACGGCCTCGGCCGCGCGGGTGAGCGCGATGCCCATCGCCAGCGTGCGGCTGGCGGGGCGGAACAGTGTGTAGAGCATCGCGGCGAGCACGAGCTCGACGACGACCACGCCGACCTCGGCGACGAGCCCGAGCCGGAACACGGTCTCATTGGCGAGCAGTTGCTCGGTCGTGGCGGCGGCGTCGCCTGGGGCGTAGGACTGCATCTTGCCCACGATGAATCCGAGGGGCGCGAGCAGGAAGATTGCGGCGTAGAGCTGACCGCTGACCGAGCTGAAGCGCTTGATCTGCTTGGTGGTGGCGGTGGCGTGCATGGTTCTCTCCTTGAGGGTGGGGACTGCGGTGGTGGAGGCGTCAGTCGTCGAGGACGATGACCGACTTGCCCTGGGTGTGGCGTCCCCCGATGTGGCTCATGGCGTCGGCCAGGCCCTCGAGGGGGAAGGTGCGGTCGATGACCGGCACGACGGACCCGGCGGCGACGAGCGCGCGCAGGGCGGCGAGGTCGTCGGCGTCGGGTGCGGAGAACAGCGGGACGAGGGTCTGCTTCATGAACGGGTTCGCGAGCATCGCGCGGATCGTCCGGCCGAAGCCCATGAAGACCCTGCCGCCCGAGCCTCCCACCAGGACGGCGGTGCCGGCGGGGGCGAGCAGGCGGCGCAGGGAGCCGATGCCGCGGTTGCCCGCGAGGTCGACGATCACGTCCCAGTTGTCGCCAGACTCGGCGATGTCGGAGGCGCGGTAGTCGCCCACCTCATCGGCGCCGATTCCGGTGAGCATCTCCTGGCTGCGCGAACCGGCGACGGCGGTCACGTGCATGCCGATCGCCTTGCCGACCTGGACGGCGAACGTGCCGACGGCGCCGGAGGCGCCGAGCACGAGAAGGCGCTGGCCCGCGGCGCCGCCGCCCGCCTTCACGACGGCCTGGTAGGCGGCGAGGCCTGAGACGGGGATCGCTGCGGCGGCGACGCTGTCGAGGCCCTCGGGGGTGAGGACGAGATCCTCGGGCGAGGCGACGGCGTAGCCAGCGAAGGCGCCCTGGGTGAACCCCAGGACGCGGTCGCCCGGTGCGAGGCCGTCGCCGGCATCGGCCCCGACGGCGACGATCGTGCCCGCGAGCTCCTGGCCCAGCACCGGGTGCTTGGGGCTGAGGAGGCCGTGCGCGGGGCGGGCGATGTAGGGCAGGCCGTGCATCACGAGCCAGTCGCCGATCGAGATGCCGGCGGCCTCGACCTTCACGAGGGCCTGACCGGGACCGGCGGTCGGGGTGGGCATGGAGCCGATGCGGATGGCGCGCCCGGCGTCGCCGAAGGCCGCGTGCGCGGCGGCGGTGGTGGTCGGGCTGGTGAGCTGCGTGGCGGTCATGGTGCTTCTCCTTGCGTAGGTGGTGGCGCGGTGTTGCGCGGTGCTACTCGGGGTCGATCTGCTGGAAGACGGTGAGCTGGAGGCCGGCCGGGCCCTCGAGTCGGGCGTTGAGCGAGCCCCATGGGGTGCGGGTCGGCGGAGCGACGACGTCCGCGCCCGCGGCGGTCGCGGCGTCGTATGACGTGCGCGCGTCGTCGACCTCGAGGGCCACGCGGATCTCGCGCGACGCCTCGGCTCCGACCTCGAGCTCGTCGATCAGCGTGCGCTGCGCGGTCGAGATCAACTCGAGCGTCGCGCGGCCGGCGTCGAGCACGACCACGCGGGCGTCGTTGCCCGCCGCGGTGGGGGTGGTGAGGTCCAGCTCGGGAGTCATGCCCAGGGCGTCGCGGTAGAAGGCGAGCGCCGCGTCGAGGTCCTCGGCATGGACCACGAGGCGGAGCTGGCGGACGGCGGTCGTCGTGTCCGAGGTGGGGGCTGTGGTGGTCATCGCGTTTCTCCTGCATCCGGTTCGACTGTTCTGGGCCGAAAGTCTCTTGACGTTGAAATAACTGTGAACCCGGATGTATTTCAATGTCAAGACATTTCTGTAGACTGGAGCCATGACCGATGCGAGTACTTCCGCCGATGAGGTTTCAACCAGGACAGATGCCGTCGACGGCATTCTCGAGCAGTGGCACAGGGAGCGCCCCGACGTCGACGTCAGCGGCATGGGTGTGATCGGCCGCGTGTCCCGCCTGGCCGCGGATCTCGCGGTGCAGCTGCGCCGCGTGTACGCCCAGTTCGGGCTCGAGGAGTGGGAGTTCGACGTGCTCGCCACCCTCCGACGCCACGGCGACCCGTTCCGTCTCACCGCAGGACAGCTCGTCGCGAGCACGATGGTGACCTCGGGCGCCATGACCAACCGCATCGACCGGCTCGCGAAGCGCGGGCTCGTGCGGCGGGAGCGCGACGAGGCGGACGGTCGCGTGGTGTGGGTGGCGCTCACCGAGGAGGGGCTCGACCTCATCGACCGCGCCGTGCCCGCCCACGCGGAGAACGAGCTCAGGATGATCGGGTCGCTCACCGCCGAGGAGCAGCAGCAGCTCGTCGCCCTAGTGCGGAAGATGCACGCGGGAGTGCGAAGGTAGTCCGCATCCGGTCGGTTCGGACTCTCGTCCGGGCCGCCGACTAACCTTCCTTGCGCTTCGCCAGCTCGGCGATGGCGAGCGGAGCGTACGGAGAGGTGCACCCCGGCGGGGTCGGATAGTCCTTCAGGACCTCGAGCGCCTCGCCGATCGCGATCGCGCGCGGCCGCAGGGCGGGGCTCTCGACCCCGATGTAGGTCAGGGCGAAGTTCATCTCCCACTGCAGGCGCTCGGGCGCGTCCTTCATCTCGGCCTCGACCTGATCGAGCAGCGCCTCCTGGTCGAGCCCGTCGGGGTTCTTGTTGACCCTCCAGTGCGTGAGCGCCCAGCCGGCAGCCGCGACGTCGGGCTCGCGGTCGTCGAACCACCGGATCCGCAGGTCCTCCGCGTGCGGCGACTTCTTCACGATGTAGTTGACGAGCCAGTCGAGCACCTTGGGGTACCTGGCCTCCCGGAGCATCGCATCGAGCTCGTCGGCGCTGTAGGCGCGTGGCTTGGCGATCAGCAGCGCCAGCAGGCGCGCATCCGTCTGCCCGGTCGCCCACAGCTCCCGCGCGAACTCGTCGTTCGTCTTGATCGCCTTGGCGATACCGCGGAGCTTGGTGAGATTGACGCCGTGGTCGTCGCCGTGGCGCGCGTTCACCTCCCGGATCCTGGGGTCCTCGAGCGCGGCGATCTCCTCCAGCACGTCGGCGAGGACGGGTGAGTCGGCCATGTGGGTCCTTTCTCCGGGTCAGGGCGATGGTGCCAACGCTAGCCTCGTCTCAACCGCGGAGGGAGAGCCGAGTGGAGCCGATGTTCGATGCCGTGGTGGTGGGCGCAGGCCCGTCGGGCTCCTCGGCCGCTCGGGTGATGTCCCACGCGGGCCTGAGTGTGCTGCTGCTCGACCGTGAGTCCTTCCCGCGCTACAAGACCTGCGGCGGCGGGATCATCGGCGTGACGCGCGGCGTCGTGCCCGAGGGTTTCCCGGTCCGCGAGGAGATCACCGAGGTCACGTTCTCCACGGCGGGCAGGCGCTCCGTCCGCCGCCGTTCCCCAGCGCCAGTGATGTCGACTGTGGCGCGGCCAGAGTTCGACGACTGGCTCGTCCGGCTGGCGGTCGACGCGGGCGCCGGTTTCCGGCCGTCGACCGGCGTGCGGCGGGTCGTCGAGGCGGAGGGCGGCGTCGAGATCGAGACGCTCGCAGGCGAGACGCTCCGCGCCCGCTACGTGGTCGATGCCAGCGGGACATCCAGCCGCATCGCACGCGACATCGGCGTCTCGCTGCGCACCGCTGATCTGGGGCTCGAGCGCGAGGTCGACCCCGGCCCTGAGGTGCTCGCCGAGTGGCGCGGGCGCGTGCACCTGGACTGGGGGCCGATCCCCGGCTCCTACGCCTGGGTGTTCCCCAAGGCGGACTCCCTGACCGTCGGCGTGATCGCCGCCAAGGGCCGGCCCGAGGCCCTGCGCGACTACCTCGACGCCTTTGTGCGCGACTGCGGTCTCGACCGCGCGCGGGTGATCCACGACTCCGGCCATCTCACGCGCTGCCGCGGCGCCGAGTCGCCGCTCGGGCGCGGCCGCGTGCTGCTGGTCGGCGACGCGGCGGGACTTCTCGAGCCGTGGACGCGCGAGGGTCTGTCCTTCGCGACGCGTTCGGGCACGATCGCCGGGGAGGTGATTGCGGCAGCGGCAGCGAACGACGCCCCCGGCTCCGTTGTCGCCGCGTACACCGCCCGACTCGAGGAGAGCATCCTGCCGGAGATGGACGCGGGCTTCGCCGCGCTGACCGCTTTCGAGCGGCGGCCCCACGTGTTCCAGGACCTGCTCGCCCACGGCCCGCTCGGCTGGGGCTACTTCACCAGGCTCACCCGTGGCGAGACGAATCTCGCGCACTCGTACCGGCGCCGCGGCGTGCGTCTCGCGCTGCGGTGGGCATCGCGCGGGAGCATGCCGGCGGCGTGACGTCCGCGCTCTCCGTCAGGTGCGCCCCGCGGCCCCGCTAACCTCTCCCCATGCCCACCTGCGCGGTCGTCCGTCATGTCCTCTTTGAGGACCTGGGGGTATGGGCCGATGTGCTCGCCGCCCGCGGCTACGAGGTGACCTATCTCGAGGCCGGCAGCGACGTCCTCGACGCCGCCGCCGAGGCGGACCTCACCATCGTGCTGGGAGGCCCGATCGGCATCGGCGACGTCGCCAGGTATCCGTTCCTCCAGGCCGAGGCGGCGATGATCGGCGACCGGATCGTTGCCGAGAAGCCCGTGATCGGCGTGTGCCTGGGTGCGCAGCTGATCGCCGCCGCGCTAGGCGGCTATGTCCGTCCTGGCGAGCCCGAGATCGGCTGGGGCCCCGTCGCGCTCTCAGCGGCGGGCAGGAAGTCGGTGCTCGCACCGCTCAAGACGGCTCCCGTGCTCCACTGGCATGGCGATCGCATCGCGTTGCGCTACGGCGGCGAGGTGCTCGCCTCGACCGAGTCGACGCCCATCCAGGCGTTCACCTACGGCAGCGCGCTCGGCCTCCAGTTCCACGTCGAGGCCGATGCGTCGCGCATCGAGCAGTGGCTCATCGGCCACAGCCACGAACTGGCCGCCCACGGCCTCGACCCCACGACGATCCGCGCCGACGCGACGAGGCTGGGGCGCCGCGCCGCCACCGCGGGCCGCAAGGTTCTCGAGCGCTATCTCGACCAGCTCGACAAGGAGACCCGATGACCACCGTGCCGAGTGCACCGCACCTGACCCTCGACGGTATGAGCGGAGGAGTGGTCCTCGGACGCGGCAGTGCCCGTTTCGAGACCCCGGACCTCGCCAGGTCGTGGGTGCTGAGCCGGTTCGGCCTCGCCGTGCTGGCGATGCTGCTCGTCCTCGGCGGCGTCGGCTTCCTGCTGGCGGAGGACACCCAGAGGGCCGTGACCGCGCTCGTGGTGATCGTGATCGGCGTCTTCGTCGTGGGAGGACTCGTCGGCTGGGGATTCCGCCTGCGCAACGCCTCGCCGCAGCCAGTGCCGCTGCTGCGCGCGGCCACCGAGCCGTCCGGCGGCGTGATGGCCGTGACCGACGCCGACGGGCTCGACCGCACGCTGGTGACCGACCAGGCGAGCGCCGAGTACCTGCACCGGCAGCTCGGCGACCTCGGATCGATCTCTCAGCCCGTGACAGTCGGCCAGCCGCTGATCGCCGCGAGGACGCGGCCCTTCATCATGTTCGCGATGGTCGACGGCCTCATCCTGTCGGCGTGGACCCTCGTGATGTTCGTGCTCTAGTCCCCGCGGCATGGCATGGCCACCTTGGTGGCAGCCCGGCGACGCTGCATGGCGAGCACGGCCCATGCCGCGGCTGCCGAGAGCGCCTCGCCCAGCGGCAGCGCGGCCCAGATTCCGACGGGTCCGAGCGGGCTCAGTGCCAGCACTAGAGGGATCTTGATCGCGACCACGGTGCCGATCGAGATGGCGTACGAGGGCGTGGGCCTGCCGAGCGACTGGAAGTACGCGGAGATGAGCGGGGCGACGCCCGAGAGCACGAAGCCGAGCGCGACGATGCGGATCGCCGTGGGGGCCCACTCGTGGTCGGGGCCAAGGAACGCGGTCGCGAGGGGATCGGCGAGCGCCACGACGACGACCGCCGCGACTAGCCCGACGAGCACCGTGGCGCGCGTGGACAGCACCCTGGTGCGCTCGACGCGAGTGTCGAGGCCGCGCCCGGCGTTGAAGCCCACGATGGGCTGCATGCCCTGGGTCATGCCGGTCTGCGGCATCACGACGAAGGTCTGCACCCGGGCCGCGACGGCGAAGCCGGCGACGGCCGCAGCCCCCGCGACGGCCAGCGAGGCGTTCACGAGTGCCGCGAGCACCGTGGTGCCCAGACCGACGAGGAACGACGGCGCGCCGATCGACACCACCGACGCGGCGGTGCGCGGCTCCGGCACGAGGTGGCGTGCGCGGATCTCATAGACGCGGCCGCGTCGCCAGAAGAAGAACCACAGGGCCAACGCGGCCGAGACGGCCTGGCCAGCTGCCGTGCCCAGCCCGGCGCCCACCACGCCCATGTCGAGGCCGAAGATGAGGAGCGGATCCAGGGTGATCTGCACCGCGACGGCGGACAGCCACATCATCATCGAGAACCTCACGGCGCCCTCGGCGCGCACGATCGCCGAGAAGCCGGTCGCGACCGGCGCAGCGGCGAAGACCACGGTGCCGTAGGCGAGCGCGTCTGGCAGGGTCGCGTCGGTGGCGCCCATCAGTCGCAGCAGCGGCTCGAGCCAGATGAGCCCGGCCGCGGCGAACACGATCGATGCGGCCCAGTAGATCCCGAACGCCGTGCCGGCGGCCGTCGCCGCGCCCTCAGGGCTGCCGGCTCCGAGCCGGCGTGACACGAGCGACGCGCCGCCCACGCCCACCGTGGTCGCGATGGCGCCGATCAGCAGCAGCAGGGGGGCGACGATGTTGACAGCGGCGAGCGCCACCTCGCCCACCCCGCGCGCGACGAACCACGCGTTGGTGAGCGCGTAGACGCCGTAGAGGGCGACGGAGGCGGTGGTGTGGGAGCAGTTGGTCCACAGCAGGGCGCCGATCGGCCGCCTGCCGAGGTCCTCAGCGAGCGAGCGCTCGGCGCCTGCCGCCACGGCTACGCGGCCGCGCGCAGGTGCGGCAGGATGCCGTCGAGGGCACGCCTGCCGAGGTCGTAGACCACGGTGTCGGTGTGACCGCGGAAACGCGTCTCGACCATCATGATGACGGCCAGGTAGAGCGAGTACAGCCTCCGCCTGGCGCGCTCGCTGTCCGTCAGCTCGGTGAGGCCGAACCCCGTCATGAAGTCGCTCGGGTCGCCGAAGTCGGGGATGTCGAGCCCCGTCAGCCCGGCCTCCATCAGGGGGTCGCCCCACATGGCGCGCTCGTGGTCCAGGACGGCGACGATGCGCCCGTCCCTGATCATCGAGTTCTTGGTCCACAGGTCGATCTCGATCAGCCGGGGCTCGGTCACCTCGTCGAGCTCGGCAGCGTGAGCGGCGACGATGTCCCTGATCTCCTGAGGGTCGCAGCCGATGTCGATGCCCACTCGCTCGCGGTCCGTCAGCAGGTCCTCGATCGTCGCGGTGAAGGCCTCGCGCCAGGTGGCGAAGCCCGGTCCCGTCAGCGGTCCGAAGTGCGGGCCGACGACGCCGTTGATCTCGCGGTTGAGCCTGCCGAGCTCGATGTTGCCGGCGGTGACCTCCTCGTCGGAGAGGCGCCCTTCCGCTGCGGCGAAGCCGAAGTTGTCGGCGTCGATGAACTCCATGAAGAAGTAGTCGACGTCGAGCGCCTCGCGGGAGGTGTCGGCGTACTCGATGCGCGGCACGGGGACGCCGGTGCGCTCGGACACCAGG
>JAUIBG010000171.1 GCA_030428165.1 Actinomycetes bacterium | reverse complement strand
TCGGCGTCACCCTCGTGGATGGCGTCGAACACCTGGAGGATCGCGCGAGCCTCACCCTCGGCCTTGAGGATCGCGGACTGCGCCGCACCCTCGGCCTTGAGGATGGCCGACTGCTTCTCGCCCTCGGCCGTGAGGATCTGCGACTGCTTCACGCCCTCGGCCGTGAGGATCGCGGCGCGGCGGTCACGCTCGGCGCGCATCTGCTTCTCCATCGAGTCCTTCACAGACAGCGGCGGGTCGATGGCCTTGAGCTCGACGCGGTTGACGCGGATTCCCCACTTGCCGGTGGCCTCGTCGAGCACGCCGCGCAGCTGACCGTTGATCTGGTCACGGCTGGTGAGCGTCTGCTCGAGGTCCATCGTTCCGATGACGTTACGGATGGTGGTGACGGTGAGCTGCTGCATGCCGACGATGTAGTTGGCGATCTCGTAGACCGCCGCCTTGGCATCGGTCACCTGGAAGTAGATGACGGTGTCGATCTCGACCACCAGGTTGTCGGACGTGATGACCGACTGCGGCGGGAACGACACGACCTGCTCGCGCAGGTCGACGCGCTGGCGCACCTTGTCGAAGAACGGGATCAGCAGGTTCAGTCCTGCGCTCATGGTCTTGTGATAGCGGCCCAGCCGCTCGACGACTCGCGTCTCCGCCTGCGGCACGATCTGGATCGACCGTGCCAGGACGACGATCACGAAGATGACGACGACGAGCGCGAAGACCAGCGCGATGATCCCGCCGGTTGCTCCTGCATCCACGATTTACTTCCCTTCCTCTTCCGGCGCGACGATCGCCGTCGCGCCCTTGATCTCGACGACGACCACCTCGGCGCCCTCGGGGATCGGCGGGGCGTCGTCGCGCGTGCGCGCCGACCAGACCTCGCCGTTCAGCTTGACTCGACCGCTGGTCTCCGTGACCTCGTCGATCGTGCGCGCCTCGCGTCCGGCGAGGGCGTCCACGTTGGTGGCGCCGCCCGCCTTGCGGAGGTTGAAGGTGCGCAGCAGGAACGGCCGCAGCGCGAGCAGCAGCACGAGCGATGCGATGGCCGCGACCGTGAGGCTCAGCCACCACGGCGCTCCCATCAGCGCGGCGGCGCCTCCTGCGATCGCACCGCCTGCCAGCATCAGGAACAAGAAGTCCAGCGTGAACATCTCGACGATTCCGAGGACGATCGCCCCGGAGAACCACCACACCCACTGCCAGTCCATTGACGACCTCCTTGCCGCAAACCTAACAGTCGGGATTCGCCCGCGCATCGTCCCCCGTGAGGATCGCCATCATCCCCGGGGAGGACTGCGGAAAATCGTCCCTGAGCAGGGACGATAGGGCTACGCTCGCCGCGCGCTCCAGCGCCCGTCGCGGTGGTCGAGCTCGACGTCGAATCCGTACATCTCGGACAGCGTCCGCTGGTCGAGAACGTCGTCGATCCGGCCCGACGCGTGGACCGCGCCGTCCTTGAGCATCAGGACGTGCGAGAAGCCCGCAGGTATCTCCTCGACGTGGTGCGTGACGAAGATGAGCGTGGGCGATCGACGGTCGCCAGCGAGCTCGGTGAGCGCGACGAGCACCTCCTCGCGACCGCCGAGGTCGAGGCCGGCGGCGGGCTCGTCGAGCAGCAGGATCTCAGGGTCCGGCATGAGGGCCCTCGCGACCTGCGCGCGCTTGCGCTCGCCCTCGCTCAGCGTCGCGAAGGGGCGGCCCGCGAGATGCGAGATGCCGAAGGCCTCGAGCAGGGCGTCGGTGCGCTCCTCGTCGATGCCCTCGTACTCCTCGCGCTGGCGCCCGGTGATGCCGTAGGCGGCGGTCATGACGACGTCGCGGACCTTCTCGCCGGCGGGGATGACGTCAGCGAGGGACGAGCTCGACAGGCCGATGCGCGAGCGCAGCGTCTGCACGTCGGTATCGCCAAGGCGCTCCCCGAGGATCGTCGCGGTGCCGCTGGTCGGATGTGTCCGCGCCGAGGCCACCGACATCAGCGTCGACTTGCCCGCGCCGTTGGGACCGAGCACCACCCAGCGCTCGTCGGACTCGACGGCCCAGGTCACGGAGTCGAGGATCGGCGCTTCATCGCGCACGACGCTGACCGCGTCGAAATCGAGGACTCGAGGCATGCCGGCCAGCCTAGCCGAGCAGGGACTCGTAGACCGCCATCGTGCGCTCGCCGATGGCCTCCCACGAGAAGTGCTCGACCGCCCGCCTGCGGCCCGCCTCGCCCATCTGACGAGCGCGCTCGGGGTCCGACACAACGCTCGTCACGGCGCGCGCGAAGTCCTCCGAGAACTGGCGCGGGTCGATGGGGGTGCCGGTGCCATCGTCGACCTGGTCGATCGCCACCAGCGCGCCGGTCTCGCCGTGCATCACGACCTCGGGGATGCCTCCCGTCGCCGTCGCGACCACCGGCAGGCCCACCGCCATCGCCTCGAGGTTCACGATGCCCAGGGGCTCGTAGACGCTGGGGCACACGAACGCGGTGCACGCGTCGAGGACCGCGACCAGCTCCCGACGGGGCAGGTGGCGGTCGATCCAGATCACACCGGTGCGCTTGGCCTGGAGTCGCGCGACGGCCTCGGATACCTCGGTCGCGATCTCCTGGGTGTCCGGGGCTCCTGCGCACAGCACCACTTGGATCTCGGGGTCGAGCATGTCGACCGCGTCGAGGAAGTACGGGAGGCCCTTCTGGCGGGTGATGCGGCCCACGAACACGACCGAGGGGCGGTCGGGGTCGATGCCGTAGCGGCTCGCGATCTCCCCGGCCCTCCACTTGTCGGCATCGGTCGACGGCGCTGCCCAGCCCTCGGCGTCGATGCCGTTGTGGATCACCTTGACCTTGTCGGGGTCCACGTCCGGGTAGCAGCGCAGCACGTCGTCGCGCATTCCTGCGCTCACGGCGATGATCGCCGAGGCGTTCTCGTAGGCCGTGCGCTCGATCCACGACGAGACCCGGTACCCGCCTCCCAGCTGCTCCGCCTTCCAGGGGCGCAGCGGCTCAAGCGAGTGCGCGCTGATCACGTGGGGCACGCCGTGCAGCTGCCCGCCGAGGTGGCCAGCCATGTTCGCATACCAGGTGTGCGAGTGGACGATGTCGGCGCCGTGGGTGTCCTTCGCCATCGGCAGGTTGTGGGCGAGGACGTCGAGGCTCGCGTCGCCGACGCCGCCGCCCAGCGGGTAGTACCCGTCGGTGTCGGGCTCGTCGCGCGCGCCGTCGAACGCGCGCACGTGCACCTCGGCGTGATGCCGCAGCACTCGGACGAGCTCGGCGACGTGGACACCCGCGCCGCCGTAGATGTGGGGTGGGTACTCTCGCGTCAGCACGTCGATCCGCATGGCCCCACGCTATCGCGACAGCCCGGGAATTCACCCGGCGAACTGCCAGCCGTTCCCCTAGGCTTGCCGTATGGCTTCTCCTAATGTCCTCGCCATTGTTCTCGCCGGGGGTGAGGGAAAGCGACTCATGCCCCTCACCGAGTCCCGCGCCAAGCCCGCGGTGCCGTTCGGCGGCACGTACAGGCTCGTCGACTTCGCGTTGTCGAACCTCGTGAACTCGCGGTATCTGCACGTCGTGGTGCTGACGCAGTACAAGTCGCACTCGATGGACCGCCACATCGCCAGGACGTGGCGCATGTCACCGCTGCTGGGCAACTACGTGGCGCCGGTGCCCGCGCAGCAGCGCCGCGGCAAGCACTGGTACCTCGGCAGTGCCGACGCGATCTACCAGACGCAGAACATCATCGAGGACGAGAAGCCCGACTACGTGGTGATCGTGGGAGCCGACCACGTCTACCGCATGGACTTCTCGCAGATGGTCGACGCGCACATCGAGTCCGGCGCCGACTTCTCTGTCGCCGGCATCCGCCAGCCCATCGAGCTCGCCGACCAGTTCGGCGTGATCGACGTGGACCCCTCCGGCAACCAGCGGATCCGCGCGTTCCTCGAGAAGCCCAAGGACCCGGAAGGCCTGCCCGACAGCCCGCGCGAGGTGCTGGCGTCGATGGGCAACTACGTCGCGTCCGTGGAGCCGCTGATGGAGGCGCTGCGCTACGACGCCGAGAACGAGTCCTCGAAGCACGACATGGGAGGCGACATCGTCCCCTACTTCGTCGACAAGGGCACCTGCGGGTTCTACGACTTCAAGCAGAACGATGTGCCCGGCTCGACTGACCGCGACCGCGACTACTGGCGCGACGTGGGGACGATCGACTCGTACTACGACGCGCACATGGACCTCATCGCCGTCCAGCCCGTGTTCAACGTCTACAACCACCACTGGCCGCTGCACCAGGGGCTCATCACGAACCCGCCGGCCAAGTTCATCCACTCCGAGGAGGGCCGCCTGGGCCACGCCGCCGACTCGATCGTGTCGCCCGGCGTGATCGTGTCGGGAGCGACAGTGACCGGCTCCGTGCTCTCCCCCGGCGTCCACCTGCACTCGTGGTCCACCGTGTCCGACTCGATCCTCATGGACGATGTCGTCGTGTACCGCCACGCACAGGTGCACCGCGCGATCCTCGACAAGAATGTCGTGATCGAGGAGGGCGCCAGGGTGGGCATCGACCGCGCGGCCGACGAGGCGCGCGGCTACCACGTCACCGAGTCCGGCATCACCGTCGTCGCGAAGGGCACGGTGGTCACCGCGTGAGCGCGGGCCTCATCGTCCTGGACGTCGACTCCACCCTCATCACCTCCGAGGTCATCGAGCTCATCGCCGAGCGCGCGGGCACCCGCGCCGAGGTGGCGGCCGTCACCGAGTCCGCGATGCGCGGCGAGATCGACTTCGAGGAGTCGCTGCGTCAACGCGTCGCGACACTGGAAGGCGTCCCCGAGTCC
>JAUIBG010000170.1 GCA_030428165.1 Actinomycetes bacterium | reverse complement strand
CTCCGTGATGAGCTCGACCACCTCGGGTTTGGTCGACAGGTCGCGGTAGGTCGTGAACTCGATGCGGCGCCGGGACGCCCAGTCGGCCACCGTGTCGAACTCGATGCCCACGAGTGCAGTGAGGTAGGGCCGCTGGTCGCCGATGACGACCGCCTCCTTGACATACGGCGAGCCCTTGAGCGCATTCTCGATCTCACTGGGCGAGATGTTCTTCCCGCCTGCGGTGATGATGATGTCCTTGATCCGATCGACGATCCGCAAGTGTGTGCCGTCGACCCACTCGCCGACATCGCCGGTGTGCAGCCAGCCGTCGTCGTCGATGGTCTCGGCCGTGGCGTCCGGTCGGCCCCAATAGCCGACGAACGTACCGGGATGCCGGGTCAGCACCTCGTCGGTGCCCTCTGCGAGCCTCAGCTCCGCCAGCGGCTGCGCCTCGCCGACGGTTCCGATCTTCATGCGACCGACGAAGTTGCTCGTTGCCACGGCGGAGTTCTCGGTCATGCCGTACGCCTCGTAGAGCGGAATGCCCAACCCGAGGAAGAACGACAGGACGTCGGGGGCGATCGGCGCTGCACCCGAAATGGCGTGACGAACGTGCAGCAGGCCCAGGCGCTTGCGCAGCGGACGGTACAGCGGCAGATACAGCACCGCATAGCGGAGGCGGGCGCGCGCGGTGAACTCGCCGCCGTTGGCGGCGCGGTCCGCGGCGATCGCCTGGCTCCACCGCGCTGCCACGGCGTACACGGCGCGCTTGAGCCGCGACGCATTCGCCATCCTGATCGCGACGGTCGCCTGGATCTTCTCCCAGATGCGGGGTACGGCGAACAGCACGGTCGGCTGCACCTCGGCGAGATCGGTCGTGACGGTGTCGATCGACTCGGCGAAGTGCACGACGGTGTGCGCGCGTAGGTTCGCCCATACCGAGATCCCGCGCTCGACGACGTGCGACAGCGGCAGGTACGACAGCAGGGCGTCGTCCGGTCCGATCTGCTTTCCCAGCAGGCCCCCGTCGAGCGTGAAGACGTACGAGGCGAACGACACGTTGCGCGCGGACAGCATCGCGCCCTTGGGTGGCCCCGTCGTGCCCGATGTGTAGATGAGCGTCACGAGGTCGTCCGGACTGCGTTCGGTGTCGATCTCGTCGAGAAGCGAGGGGTGCCTGCCGCGCAGTTCGGCACCGCGGGCGATGAGGTCATCGATCGAGAGGAGCTTGGCATGGTCGTAGCCCACCATTCCGCGTCCGTTCAGATACACGATCCACTCGAGGTCGGGGCACTCGGCTTCGGCCGCGAGCGCCTTGTCGACCTGCTCCTGGTCCTCGGCGATGAGCACGCGCGCACCGCTGTCGCGCAGCAGGTAGGTGATCTCCGCGACGGGGTTGGTGGGGTAGAGACCGACGATGAGGGCGCGCAGCGAGACGGCGGCGATGTCGGTGAACAGCCACTCCGGTCGGTTCTCGGACTGGATCGCGACGCGATCCCCGGCCGTCACGCCCAGCGCGGCGAGACCGAAGGCGATCCGCTCGACGGCGTCGAGGTAGGCGCTCCACGTGATGTTCTGCCAGATGCCCGACTGCTTGACGCGCAGCGCCGTGCGGTCCGGCGAGGACTGCGCGGCGGCGCGGAGCAGGCGGGGGAGGGCGTCGACATCGGGCGCGGGGGCGGTCGTCGTCACGGCTGCGTCCCCTCTCCCGCCTGTGCGGCTTCGGTGACGGCTTCGGCGATCGCCTCGGACGCGCCGCCCAGGTACGCGGCGACGACGGCAGGGTCGCGCTGCACCTCGTCGGGTGTGCCGAGTGCGATCCGCTTGCCGAAGTCGATGACCATGACGCGGTCGGCGAGGTCCATGACCAGGCGCATGTCGTGCTCGACCATGATCATCGACGTGCCGAGCTCGGTGCGGATGTCGAGGATGAACCGCGCCATGTCCTCGGTCTCCTCCGAGTTCATGCCCGCGACCGGTTCATCGAGCAGCAGCAGCCGCGGTTCCATCGCGAGGGCGCGGCCGAGTTCGACCCTCTTGCGGATGCCGTAGGGGAGGATGCCGACGGGCATGCTGCGCACGCGTGCGAGGTCGAGGAACTCGATGAGGTCCTCGACGCGCCGCCGCGCGGCGAGCTCCTGCGATCGGAATCGACCGAACCACACCATCGCCTCGGGCCACGAGTACGACGTCTTCTGGTGACGGCCGAGAAGGAGGTTGTCGAGGACGGAGAGGTTGTCGAACAGCTCGACGTTCTGGAACGTGCGGGCGATGCCGCGCCGGGCGATCTCGTCGGGCGCGTGGCCGAGCAGCGACTCGCCGTCGAGCGCGATGGCGCCGCTCTGGGGGCGATACACGCCCGAGATGCAGTTGAAGGTCGAGGTCTTGCCGGCTCCGTTGGGGCCGATGATCGCGAACAGCTCGCCGGTGCGCACGTCGAATGAGACGCCGTCGAGCGTCGTCGCGCCGCCGAAGCGGAGTGTGAGGTCGTGCACCTCCAGCAGCGTGCTCACGACAGCCACCGCTTCCGTCGCCGGTAGTGCTTGACCTCTCGGAGGCTCGCGCCGCCCGTGCCGGCACCCAGATAGAACTCGCGGATGTCGTCGTCGTCGCGCAGTGCCCGTGCCGGGGCATCCATCACGATCTTCCCGTTCTCCATGACATATCCGTGGTCGGCGATCGACAGAGCCATCGCCGCGTTCTGCTCGACCAGAAGCACACCCGTCCCCGAGTCGCGGATGCCGACGATGAGATCGCGGATCTGCTCGACGACTTGAGGTGCCAGGCCGAGGCTGGGCTCGTCGAGCAGGATGTAGCGGGGCTCGGCCATGAGCGCGCGCCCGATCGCGAGCATCTGCTGCTCTCCGCCGGAGAGGTACCCCGCGCGCTGTGTGCGTCGCTGGCCGAGGATGGGGAACATCCCGTATATGCGGTCGAGCTTGTCAGCCAGGCCGGCGCGCGTTCGCGCGTACGCGCCCACACGCAGATTCTCCTCGACGGTGAACTCCACGAACACCCGCCGACCCTCCATGACCTGGCTGACGCCCGCGCGGACCACGTCGGGCGCACGCCGGGTGTCGACCGGCTGATCGTCGATCGAGACGTGGCCGCGGGTGATCCTGCCCCGGTGCACTGACAGCAGCCCCGTCATGGCACGCAGCAACGACGTCTTCCCTGCTCCGTTGGCCCCGAGGAGCGCGACGATGCCTTCGCTCGGGACACGGATGCTCGCGCCTTTGACGACGAGCATGACGTCCTCGTAGACAACCTCGATGTTGTGTACTGCCAGCGTCATGGCTTCCCTTCGGTCACGGCGCTGTACTTGCGAGCACGCTAGCAAGTCGCCCGGCGCTGGAGGGTGATTGTGATGAAACCGAGACTCAAGTCCAGTGACATCGAGTGTCGGTGCGTGCAGAGGGCACAGCGGGCGCCCACGCGGGCGCGCTCGTAGACTGGCGGGGTGATGTCCGTGTGGTCCCGCCTCGGCACCTGGCTGGTCGCCTTCGTCGTCGGCGGGGTCTACGGACTGGCCGGCACGATCGCCCACGCCTACATGTGGGGCTGGTTCCCCCTCGGCCTCGTGCTGGGGCTCATCGGATGCGCGGCGCTGCTCGCCTCGGTGCGACTGCTCACGTCGGATCGCTGGACGGCGCTGGCGTGCGGTCTCGGCATGATCGCCTCCGCGCTCGTCTTCTCGGGCCGCGGTCCGGGCGGCTCGGTGATCGTGCCCGAGACCTCGTTCGCGGTCGTCTGGACGATCGGCGTCCCCGTGCTCGCCGCCGCCGTCGTCGTCTGGCCGGAGCCCCGTCGGGCGCCCACGCCCCGCACGGCGAATAGACTGGCACCGTGACCTATGTGATCGCCCTTCCGTGCGTGGATGTGAAAGACCGCGCCTGCATCGACGAGTGCCCGGTCGACTGCATCTACGAGGGTGATCGGATGCTGTACATCCACCCCGACGAGTGCGTCGACTGCGGCGCGTGCGAGCCGGTGTGCCCCGTCGAGGCGATCTACTACGAGGACGACCTTCCCGAGGAGTGGCAGGACTACTACCGGGCCAATGTCGAGTTCTTCGACGACGTAGGGTCCCCCGGCGGCGCGGCCAAGGTGGGTGTGATCCACAAGGACCACGAGATCGTCGAGGCGCTTCCGCCTCAAGCGCCGTGAGTCGATCGCATCCGATGACGGAGGGCTGACGTGGGCGTCGCCGACCTCGCCGACTACCCGTGGGACGCGGTCGCCCCGTACGCGGCGACAGCCCGCGCCCACCCCGACGGCATCGTCGACCTGTCGATCGGCTCGCCCGTCGACCCCACCCCCGACGTCGTCGCCCAGGCGCTCGCCGCTGCGACCGATGCGCACGCGTACCCGCAGACCGTCGGCACGACCGCCCTGCGCGAGGCCGTGGCGGCCTGGTACGCGCGGCGGCGCGGGGTGCCCGGACTCACCGCCGACCACGTACTGCCCACGGTGGGATCGAAGGAGTTCGTGGCGCTGCTGCCGCTGCTGCTCGGCCTCGGACCCGGCGACGTCGTCGTCCATCCGCGCGCGGCCTACCCGACCTACGAGGTCGGCGCGCGGCTGGTCGGAGCCACGCCGGTCGCCGCCGACGATCCGGCCGAGTGGCCGGCGGCGACCCGACTGGCCTGGGTGAACTCGCCCGGCAACCCCGACGGGCGCATCCTCGACGTCGACGCGCTGCGCGCCGCACGCCTGCGCGCCCGCGATCTCGGCGCGGTGCTGGCGTCCGACGAGTGCTACGCCGAACTGGGGTGGGATGCCCCGTGGGATGCCGCACCCGTGCCCTCGGCGCTCGATCCCGCCGTCACCGACGGCGACGTCTCCGG
>JAUIBG010000169.1 GCA_030428165.1 Actinomycetes bacterium | reverse complement strand
CGTGAATGCCAGCGCAATCGCGGCGGCACCGGCAAAGTACTTGCCTGCCTTCATTTCTCCTCCTTGAGATGCGGTCCAGCATCGTTACCGGACCGTCGGCCCGTCCATCATGTTCACGTTCACATGGCGGTGTCAACTCGATCCAGGTCACAGATTTGTCACGACAGACGGAACGCTCTTTCGCCGAAACGTTTCAATTCTCGGACGTCGTGACCAACGGCCCGGGCAGCGGCGCGGGCTGCTTCATCTGTTGAATGGCAACGTCAACCACGGGAACGCCCTCGGATCCAGCCGCTCCGGCGGGCCGTTCCGAGACGCGGCACTACCAGCGGTTACGAAACGCAGGCGTGTCGGAAATTGATTTATGAAACACCGCATGAATGCAATTCGTGATGTGCTCTCACCGCGCGAATTCTTGATATTCTTGAACCACGCCCCCGAGAGGAGTCCCGCCATGCCGACCTTGAACCTGCCCATCGTCTCCTCCTGCACCGTCGAGCGGTGCGGCTACAACCACGACGGCTGCCACGCCGAGGCGATCACGGTCTCCGGGGGCCATGCCGCGTGCGGCACCTTCTCCAAGGGCGACGCGTCAGCAGCGACGTCAGCGCCCGCGTCCGTGGTCGCGTGCGACCGCGCCGACTGCGTGCACCATCTCGAGGGACGGTGCACGGCCCGGGCCATCGCGGTGGGGGCATCGTTCGACACCGCGGACTGCCTGACCTTCGAGCTCCGCGCCTAGCCGCCGGCGCTCGGTCGGGCCCTATCGCCCAGGGCCACAGGGCTCGGCTCACGTCGGGACAGCGACCTCCGCAGGGAGTGCGAGAATGGGCGCGATGACCTCCGCCGAACGGACCGCGACTGGTTTCCCGGCGATCCGCGCGGGTGCCCTCGCGATCGCACCGATGACACCTGGCGCCTTCGCGTTCGGCGTCGCCTTCGGCGCGCTCGTGCTGCCGGCCGCCCTCAATCCGTACACCGGCGTGCTCGCCTCAGCCATCATCGGCGCCGGTGCCTCGCAGATCTCGATCGTCAACCAGCTGACCGCCGGCGTGCCGGCCGTCATCGCCGTGCTGACGGCGATCGCCATCAACCTGCGGTTCGCCCTCTACTCCGCCGCCCTGGCGCCGCTCCTGTCGGGATTCCCGCCGCGCCTCAAGGCGTTCATCGCCTTCAGGATCGCCGACCCCGCGGTGCCGATCGCACTGCACCAGGGACCCCACTGGCAGCAGGGCCGCCCTCGCCAGCAGTTCGTGGGGGCGATCTTCGGCACGCTGTGGAGCATCTGGATGATCGGCACGATCGTCGGCATCATCGCCGGTCCCGTGATCCCGCAGGGCTGGGGAGTGGCGTTCATCGTCCCGCTGATGTTCGCGTCCGTGATCGTCCCCGGCATCCGCACCGCCCCCGAGCTGGTGGCCGCGCTGGTCGGCCTGACGGCCGTGGTGCTGCTGCGCGGCATGCCGCTAGGACTCAACGTCGTCACCGCAGGCGTGCTGGGCGTCGCCGCCGGCATGCTCATCCCCGGCACCGCCGGCCCGGCGCCCGAGTCGCTCGAGATGGACGCGGACGACGACCCCGACGAGGAGGCGCGATGACCTTCCTCATCGTCGTGATCGTCGTCGGAGTCGCGACCTTCCTCATCCGCGCCTCCGGCATCCTGCTGATCCGCGACCCCGAGAGCCTGCATCCGCGCGTCCGCAAGGGCCTCGCCCTCGTCGGCCCCGCGGTGCTCGCCGCGCTCGTCGGCAACTCACTGTTCCTCGACGCAGACGGCTGGCGGGCGTTCGGCTCGTGGCACATCGGCGTCGCGGCCGCGGTGGCGGTCGGGATCTGGCGCAGGAACTCAGGCTGGGCGCTGCTCGCGGGAGCCGTCGCCTACCTCATCGCGGAGGCGGCGGGGCTCTAGCGTGGAATAGCACCCAGTGCCGTCCTGTTGACGACCACAGGACCGATGGCACGCCACACTCCCAGGGGAGGGCCGATGGATCACCAGCACGGCGCCGATGCGCCAGCCGACGACGCGACGACCGAGCACTCCGCGCACGACGAGCATCAGAGTCACGACGCACACGGCGGTCACGAGAGTCACGACGACCACAGCGGCCACGACGCTCACGGCTCGCACGACGGCCAGTCGGGCCATGGCGGGCACTCGGGACACGTGGCCCGCTACCGCCGCCTGTTCTGGACGATGCTCGCCCTGTCCGTCCCCGTCGTGGCCTTCTCCCCCATGTTCGGCCACCTGCTGGGCTACTCGCTGCCTGACTGGACCGTGTGGATCTCTGCGGCGCTCGGCACCGTCATGTACGCCTGGGGAGGCGCACCCTTCCTCACGGGAGCGCTCGACGAGCTGCGGACGCGTCGTCCCGGGATGATGCTGCTGATCGGCCTGGCCATCACCGTCGCGTTCCTCGCGTCGTGGGCCGGCACGCTCGGCCTGCTGAACCGCGACCTCGACTTCTGGTGGGAGCTCGCGCTGCTGATCGTCGTGATGCTGCTCGGCCACTGGATCGAGATGCGCTCGCTCGCGCAGACGTCCTCCGCCCTCGACTCGCTGGCGGCGCTGCTGCCCGACGAGGCAGAGCGGGTGGAGGACGGAGAGACCGTCACCGTGAGCCCGACCGAGCTTGAGGCCGGCGATGTTGTCGTCGTACGTCCCGGCGGTCGCGTCCCGGCGGACGGCGTCGTGGTCGACGGCGAGGCGAGCATGGATGAGTCGATGATCACCGGCGAGTCCCAGCCGGTGCGGCGCGGCGAGGGCGACCGAGTCGTCGCAGGAACGGTCGCCACCGACTCCGGCCTGCGCGTCGAGATCGACGCGGTGGGCGACGACACGGCCCTGGCCGGCATCCAGCGAATGGTCGCTGACGCACAGTCGTCGACCACCAGGGCGCAGCGCCTCGCCGACCGCGCTGCCGCGTGGCTGTTCTGGTACGCCGTCTCTGCGGCTGCCGTCACCGCCGTCGTGTGGATCGCGCTCGGCCAGAGCGATGACGCGCTGGTGCGCGTGATCACCGTCCTGGTGATCGCGTGCCCGCATGCGCTCGGCCTCGCGATCCCGCTGGTCGTGTCGATCAGCACCGAGCGCGCCGCCAAGGCCGGCATCCTCGTCAAGGACCGCCTCGCGCTCGAGCGCATGCGCGTCGTCGACACCGTCCTGTTCGACAAGACCGGCACCCTCACCGAGGGTGCTCCCGCGGTCACGGGCGTCGAGTCCATGGGCGACCGCTCCGACGATGAGGTGCTCGCGCTCGCCGCGGCCGCCGAGTCCGACTCCGAGCACCCGCTCGCGAGGGCGATCGTCGCGGCGGCCAGGGAGCGCGAGCTGACCCTCGCCCAGGTCGCGGACTTCAGCTCGTCGCCCGCAGTCGGCGTCGAGGCCACTGTCGACGGCACCACCGTGAAGGTGGGAGGGCCAGCGCTTCTCGAGCAGGACGGCCTGGACGCCGTCGCGGGCCTCGAGGAGTGGCGCGACGCAGGGGCCACCGTGCTGCACGTCGTCGTGGACGGCGCAGTCGCCGGCGCGCTGCGACTCGAGGACGAGGTCAGGTCCGAGTCGCGGGCCGCCGTGGACCAGCTCCACGAGCGCGGGGTCGAGGTCACGATGATCACCGGTGACGCGGAGGCCGTGGCTGCGAGCGTCGCCGAGGATCTCGGCATCGACCGCTACTTCGCCCAGGTCAGGCCCGAGGACAAGTCCGCGCGCGTCAAGGCGCTGCAGGACGAGGGGCGCGTCGTCGCGATGGTGGGTGACGGCGTCAACGACGCCCCGGCGCTGGCACAGGCCGATGTCGGCATCGCCATCGGCGCCGGCACCGACGTCGCAATCGCGTCGGCAGGGGTGGTGCTCGCGAGCGACGACCCGCGCTCGGTGATCGGCGCGATCGACCTCTCCCACGCGGCCTACCGGAAGATGCGGCAGAACCTCTGGTGGGCAGCCGGCTACAACCTGCTCGCCGTGCCGCTCGCCGCAGGCGTGCTCGCCCCCATCGGATTCGTGCTGCCGATGTCCGTCGGCGCCATCATGATGTCGCTGTCGACCGTCGTGGTCGCGGCCAATGCCCAGCTGCTGCGGCGCATGGACCTGCGTCCGGCGAACGGCCAGGAGTAGGCCGCAGGTCCGGATCCCGACCGCGGCGGCCCGCCTACACTCGGGTGTCATGAGTACCCCCTACCGTGCGTACCGGGCGTCGGGCCCGGCGCTGCGCGTCGCACTGCTGGCGACGCTTGCCGCGGTAGCGGGCATTCTCCTCATCGCGGTGGCGCACGTGCCGCAGTTCCACGACGGCGCGACGGCCATCGTGGCCGAGTCGCCTGCCATCGCGGTCCACGCCACAGACCACGGGGCACTGGCCGCGCATGAGTCGATGGAGATCGCTGTCGCGGACGCCACGTGCGCCACGTGCGGAGTCGACGAGCACGACGGCGTCGCGATGGCGTGCGCGCTCGTGGTGATGCTCGCGGTGATGCTGTTCCTGCCGCGCCTGGACCGTCAGTCGTGGACCCTCAGGCGGCCTGTGCTCCGTGTCGCCTTCGCCGTGCCGGTCCTCGTGACCGCTCGCACGCCCGACCTCACCAGCCTGGGCATCAGTCGTACGTGACGGGCGCCGCGGCGCACCCTGCTGTGGCGCGCCGCGCTACGCCCTGCAACGGGCACGCCTCCACGGCTGCCCCTCCGGCGGACATCCGGGTCCGCCAGACCGCGCCCGCGCATCCCGCGCCCGGCGCGCACGACACGACTGTGAAGGACACTCTCATGACCACCCGTACCGCGGTTCGCCGCACCCTCACCCTCATCGGCTCCGCGACCGTCGCGGCCATCGCCCTGGTCGCCTGCGCGGCGCCTGCCACCA
>JAUIBG010000168.1 GCA_030428165.1 Actinomycetes bacterium | reverse complement strand
CTCGAGGACAAGGTCGTCGTCAAGCCCGGCGTCGCCGAGCAGACCACGGCCTCCGGCCTGGTCATCCCTGACACCGCCAAGGAGAAGCCCCAGGAGGGCGAGGTCGTGGCAGTGGGCCCGGGTCGCGTCGACGACAACGGCAACCGCGTCCCCGTCGACGTCGCCGTGGGCGACAAGGTGATCTACTCCAAGTACGGAGGCACCGAGGTCAAGTACGCCGGCGAGGAGTACCTGATCCTCTCGGCCCGCGACCTGCTCGCGGTGGTCGGCTAAGGAAGCTGTCCTCGAAAGCCCCGGTTGCCCGCGAGGGTGCCGGGGCTTTCGTGCGTCCAGGGCCGATGCGGCGCCGGGACGCCGCCAGGTCTCGACCGCCCCTGTTCCGGCCGCCTTCCCCGCCCTCGGAGCGCCGTGGTGGTACATCGTGTACGGAAATCGGGCCCAGAAGCGTGCGAGACGTACCACTAGCGGCAGTGGAGCCCGCGAGTTCGCGGCCGATGTGGGTGGCGGGTGGCGCTACGCCGCGCGGCGGCGGCGGGTGAGCATCTGCGAGCGCTCGTCCTCGCTCAGGCCGCCCCAGACTCCGAACGGCTCCCTTGCGTCGAGCGAGCGCTCGCGGCAGAGGTCGGCGACCGGGCAGTTCGCGCAGAAGGCCTTGGCGGCCTCGGCACGGCGCCGGCGCGCGGCGCCGCGTTCGCCCTCGGGATGGAAGAAGAGCTCGGGGTCCGCGGAGCGGCACGCTCCTTCGAACTGCCACTCCCACTCCTCGATCCGAGGTGCGGGAAGACCTATCTGCACGCTCATGGCGTCCCCCTCTCGGCGGCACCCGCCGGGAAGGCGAGACGTCCGCGTCTCATCGACTCCCGGAGCGTCTCCCGCGCCCCGAGAGCTGCGTCTACAGCAATTGATACCCACTACGAGGGCGTTTTGGCAAACCGCTGTCAATTACTGAGCGGAATATACGTTTTGGCTCGTAGATTGCGTGAATGAGTGAGAGCGCGTACTTGACGGAACCGTAGGTTTCTTCGAAGCGCTTCGCGGACCGGACTGAGGGACCGTGCGCCTCCGGGCCACCCCTAGAATCGACGCGTGGAGACAGCTGACCCGTTCGCATTCACCGGCCTCACCTACGACGACGTCCTCCTGCTCCCAGGGGAGAGCGATGTCATCCCTTCCGAGGTGTCGACGAAGACCCGCTTCACCAGAGAGCTCTCGATCGCAGTGCCGCTCGTCTCGGCCGCGATGGACACCGTCACCGAGGCGCGCATGGCGATCGCGATGGCGCGCCACGGCGGCATCGGCGTCCTGCACCGCAACCTCTCGATCCCCGACCAAGCGCACCAGATCGAGATCGTGAAGCGCTCCGAGTCGGGCATGATCACCGACCCCGTGACGGTCGGCCCTGACGTGACGCTGGCCGACCTCGACGCGCTGTGCGGCAAGTACCGCGTGTCCGGCCTCCCGGTGATCGCCTCCGACCGCACGCTGCTGGGCATCATCACCAACCGCGACCTGCGCTTCGTCAACCACCTCGACTTTGAGACGCAGCTGGTCCGCGACCACATGACCCCTATGCCGCTGGTGACCGCGCGCGAGGGCGTCAGCAACGTCGAGGCGTCCGACCTGCTGGCCAAGCACAAGGTCGAGAAGCTGCCGTTGGTCGACGACCAGGGCCGTCTCACGGGCCTCATCACCGTCAAGGACTTCGTCAAGACCGAGAAGTACCCCAAGGCGTCGAAGGACGGCGAGGGCCGCCTCCTCGTCGCGGCCGCCGTGGGCTTCTACGGCGACGCCTGGGAGCGTGCGGCCGCGCTGGTCGAGGCCGACGTCGACGCGCTCGTGGTCGACACCGCCCACGGTCACGCCAGGGCCATGATCGAGATGATTCAGCGGCTGAAGTCCGACCCCGCCACCAAGCACGTGCAGGTGGTCGGCGGCAACGTCGCGACCTATGAGGGCGCCAAGGCGCTCGTCGAGGCCGGCGTGGACGCCGTGAAGGTGGGCGTGGGCCCCGGCTCGATCTGCACCACGCGCGTGGTCGCCGGCGTCGGCGTCCCGCAGGTCACCGCGGTGTACGAGGCCACCAAGGCCGCCGCGCCCGCAGGCGTGCCGGTGATCGCCGATGGCGGTCTCCAGTACTCCGGCGACATCGCCAAGGCCCTCGTGGCCGGTGCGGAGTCCGTGATGCTGGGCAGCCTGTTCGCCGGCTGCGCCGAGACCCCTGGTGACCTTGTGCTCGTGGGCGGCAAGCAGTTCAAGGAGTACCGCGGCATGGGCTCGCTGGGCGCGATGGCCTCCCGCGGCCGCGTCTCCTACTCGAAGGACCGCTACTTCCAGGCCGACGCCCCGAGCGATGACGACATCATCCCCGAGGGCATCGAGGGCCGCGTCCCGTTCAAGGGAGCGCTGGGCGATGTCGCGAGGCAGCTCGTCGGCGGCCTGGGCCAGTCGATGTTCTACGTGGGCGCCAGGACCATCGAGGAGCTGCGCTCCAAGGGCAAGTTCGTCCGCATCACCGCGGCAGGCCTCAAGGAGTCGCACCCCCACGACGTGCAGATGACCGTCGAGGCCCCGAACTACACCGGCCGCTAGGTGGAGGGCCTCGTCGCGTCGCTGGGGGAGACCCTAGGCGAGCACTGGGCCTGGATCCTCGTCCTGCTGGCCGTCGCGGCCTTCGTCGCGGCCGTCCTCGACACCCTCGCCGGAGGCGGCGGGCTGATTACCGTGCCCGCCCTGCTGCTCGCGGGGCTCCCGCCGGTGAACGCCCTCGCGACCAACAAGCTGCAGGCGCCCGGCGGCAGCGGCATGGCGACGTGGCGCGTCCTGCGCATGGGGCTGGTCGACTGGCAGACGGTGAGGCTGCCGATGGTCGCCGCCTTCGCCGGCTCGGTCGTCGGCACGCTCATCGTGCTGGCCATGCCCGAGGGCGTGCTCGACATCGCGATCCCCGTCGTGCTCGCACTGATCGCGCTGTACGTGGTGTTCGTCCCCAACGCGCACAAGCCGCCTGCGCACGAGCGCATGAGCCGCCGCACGTATGTCGCGACGGTGGTGCCGGCGATCGGCGCCTATGACGGTGCAGTCGGCCCGGGCACGGGGTCGATGTTCGCGCTCAGCCAGGTGCTGCTGCGCGCCCGCGACCTGCGTCACTCCACTGCGATCGCGAAGGCGCTCAACTTCGCCACCAACATGGCGTCTCTCATCGTCTTCATCGTGGCAGGCAAGGTCGTGTGGCTCGTCGGGGGAGTGATGATCATCGGCGCTCTCGCGGGCGGATACGTGGGCTCCCACCTGCTGGTGCGTGTCAACCCCATGGTCCTGCGCGTGCTGATCGCGGTCGTGTCGATCGCGATGCTGATCAGGGTGCTCGTCGCCTAGCCGGCGGGGCGCCGACGACTAGAACAGGCTGCCGGCCGTCTCCTCGACCTCGGCGGCCGGAGCCGCCACCGGCCACGTCGGGTCGGGCAGGTCGTGGGTCTCGCCCTTGGACTTGAGGAACGCTCCGAACCTCACCGCCCAGTCGTGGTGGGCCGACGCCTGCTGGTCGTGGAGCGCGTCGAGGTCGACGTTGCGCATCGCGGGGAACGCCTTCGCGAGCGCGCCGACCAGGTCGAGGGTCGCGGTGACGTCGGCGTCGGCCGCGTGCAGGTCGTCCGCGACGACGGGAACCGCGTAGAGCGTGCAGAGGTCGATCAGCTTGCGCTTGCCCTTGCGGTAGCGGTCGAGGTGCCGGTCCAGCACGAGCGGGTCGACGACGGGACGCACCTCGCGGCCCAGACGGTCCGCCAGCGTCGGCAGGCCGTGGCGGACCAGCTCGTGCTCGATGATGGTGAGGTCGTACTGCGCGTTGAAGGCCACGATCGGGTGCCCCTCACGCAGCGCGGCGACGAGGGCCTCGGCGATCTCGTCCAGCGCCACGGACGGCTGCGCGCCCTGGGCCCTCGCCTGCTCGGTGGTGATGCCGTGCACCTCGGTCGAGCGCGCGGGGATCTCCACTCCGGGATCGATCAGCCACGTGCGCGAGGAGTCCTCGCCGCCGGGTGTCCTGGTGATCACCGCCGCGGTGATGATCCTGTCGTGCTGCGGTGAGACGCCGGTCGTCTCCGTGTCGAATCCCACCATGGTGCCGTCGAGCCAACTCATGGCCCTAGCCTCTCACCCCCGCCTGACGCCCACGGGAGGGACGCGTCGGGAATTGCCCCGCCACAAGCCCTCGTGTGTACTGGGGCGATGCACGGATTGCCCGATCCCGCCCCTGTCCCAGCCACAACAGGATCGGAGGCGTGCGATGTCCGCTGACGCGTGGACCGGCATCGGCCTGGTGCTGCTCTTCATCCTGATCGGCGGAGTCTTCGCCGGCACCGAGCTCGCGCTCGTCTCGCTTCGCGAGAGCCAGCTGGCGAGGCTGGAGAAGCGCGGCCGCGCCGGCGCGAAGGTCGCCGAGGTCGCGCGCAACCCCAACCGCTTCTTGGCCGCCGTCCAGATCGGCGTCACGGTGGCCGGCTTCTTCTCCGCCGCGTACGGCGCCTCGGCCCTCGCGCCGATGCTGTCGCCCACGCTCGAGAGGTGGGGCATGTCCGCATCCGCCGCCGCCGCAACCGCAACCGTCTCACTGACTCTCGTGATCGCGTACCTCTCGCTGGTGTTCGGCGAGCTCGTGCCCAAGCGCCTCGCCCTCCAGCGGGCCGAGGGCATCGCAGTGGCCGTCACGCCGGCGCTGGACGTCTTCGCCAATCTGATGCGCCCGGTGATCTGGCTGCTCTCGGTCTCGACGAACGGCGTCGTCAGGCTGCTGGGAGGCGACCCCTCGGTGCGCGGCGAGGAGATCTCGCGCGCCGAGCTGCAGGACCTCGTCATCGCCCACGAGGAGGTCGAGGAGGACGAACGGAGGATCCTGGTCGACGTCATGGAGGCCTCGGAGCGGACCATCGCCGAGGTGATGCGGCCCCGC